>JAOAPL010000392.1 GCA_025462925.1 Acidobacteriaceae bacterium | reverse complement strand
GGTTGAGCGCGTCGAGAACGCGGGCTTTGGTCATGATGTTTTCAAATCGTTCCTCGATCTGAATGGACGAATTGACATACTTCAGCGCATCTTCCATGTTGCCCTTGTTATCGGCGAGGTAGGCAGCCGCTTCGTCACCTGCCGGCCATTCGTATTGGGAGCGTCCACGGAGCTGGTTCTTCAGACTCTGCTGGACGACTTCACTAGTATTGACTTCAACTTTAAAAGGCACGGCGACTTTGTCCCAGCGCATAGTGATGGTGGCTGAGTTTGGTTGGAGGTCGTCAAAGTCATAGGTCAAAGCTTCATGGAAGTCCGCCGCCTCGGGCTTCACGGCGACGCGCAGGACGTCCTCTGACTGGTCATAGGAGAAGCTGCCCCAAGAAGTGGAATTCTTGCTGAAGATGATGGTCCATTCCGTCTCGCCGGGAATCATGTGCAGACCATACGTGCCCTTGGGCAGCGGCTTGCCGGCGATGGTGACGGGGTCGCTGACCTCAAAGGTGGAATTCTCGTTGGCGCCCGCGCGCCAGACCTTTCCGTAGGGCTCCAACGTACCAAATACTTTGCGTCCTTTGGCCAGTGGACGGTGATAACGGAGAGTGATATTGGTGATGCCGATGCGCTGGCTCACAACGGCGCGCTGGCTGGCCCGGGGCAGATCCAAAAGTGCCGATTGCGCGGATGCGCTCGGCGTGGACAAAAATGACATTGCGGCGACAAGTAAAGTCGTGAAACGGAACCAACGCATAGACAACCTCGAATGAGAGTTAGTGACAGGGACCCAGAGAGTAGCAGGTTAGACGAATGACGTTGCGGGAGGTGAGCGGAACCTTTACCTAGCGCAGTGGAAGGCGGAGGTCGTAGGGAGGGGCCGACTTTAGTCGTGCCGTACAATGCTGAGTTAAAGTCGGCTTTAGCCGCTGAGGTGAGCATGGCAAAACCCTCCCGATTGCCTTCGGCGTCCGCTTCCCAAACTTACTTCATTACATCCAGCACATGGCAGAAGCGAGCCCTCTTTCAATCGGAACAGCTTGCGCAACTTTTCCTCCAATGCCTATTTAGTTATCGCGACCAACAACATTTTCAATTGCAAGCGTTCGTGTTGATGCCCAATCATTTTCACCTTTTGTTGACTCCTGCTCCGACGGTGGCAATTGAAAAGGCGATGCAATTGATCAAAGGCGGCTTTTCGCATCGGGCGAAGGATCTGGTAGGCCCAAACACCGAGATTTGGCAGCGCGGGTTTACAGATCGACGTGTCAGAAATGTGGAAGAGATGCAAGGTTTCTTGAGATACATCCACAGCAATCCAGTAGCTGCCAAATTAGCCGTGAGCCCCGAATCCTATCCTTACTCATCCGCTTTTCCAGGCGTTGTGCTTGACACTTGGCCGCCTTACCTCAACGGCTAAAGCCGGAGATTAGAAGGCAGCTTACGGCACGACTGAAGTCGTGCCCCTCCCGGAGCAGGCCGCTACCCCAAAATCTCTTTCAACCGTCCGGTCTTCACGTCATAGACGAAACCGCGAACCTTGATTTCTTTCGGAATCCAGGGATGGGACTGCAACTTTTGCATCTGTTCGCGGACGCTGCGTTCCACGTCCTGGAATGCGTAGAAGTGGTGCGGCGAGAGGACGGCGGTGCCGCTGATGCGCTGGAGTCGGGCGCGGAGTTCGTCGTCAGTGAAGGTCTGCATGCCGCAATCGGTGTGATGGATGAGGACGAACTCTTCCGACCCCAGTTGGTAATGGGAGATGATCAGCGAGCGCAGCGCGTCTTCGGTGACGATGCCGCCTGCGTTGCGGATGATGTGGGCGTCGCCGGTGTCGAGGCCGAGGGTGCGGATGGAGAGACGCGTGTCCATGCAGGTGAGGATGGCGAGCTTGCGTTTAGGGCGAGGCGAGAGGTGCACAAGGTGGTGGTTGCGCGAGTAGATTTCGTTGGCGACGAGGATCTCATCGGTTACGGACATGAAATAAGTGTAACCGAGTAGGTAGTAGTCAGTAGTCAGGAAAGGCCAAAACAAAAGCTTGCCACGGATTGCACGGATGGAACGGATTTACGCGGATCAGGCGTGGGGCTCCAAAGGGTTAGGCGCGAGCATAATCCCGGTTGCGCTCAGGATGACAATGCCCCAAAAATTTAAGCTGCTCTTGCGTGTTGTTTTTCGAAAATATCGCGGACGCGGGCGAGGGTGTCGATCTCGTTGACCGGTTTGTCTAGTCGCAAACGGAGAATGCGCGGGAAGCGGAGGGCGTATCCGCTTTCGTGTCGGTCAGAGACCATGACGTTGTTGAATGCAACTTCGAGGACGATGCTGGGCTCGACGACGCGGCGGTATCCTTGATCTTCGATGGTGTGCTGCTTGAACCATTCGGTGAGTTCGGAGATCTCGAGGTCAGTGAGTCCGGAGTAGGCCTTGCCGACGTTGAGCAGGCGTCCGGTATCGGAGTTTGGCTCAGGATGAGGTGAGGTGTCGCGGACGGCGAAGGTGTAGTCACTGAGCACGGCGGCGCGCTTGCCGTGTCCGTACTCGACGGTGGTGACAACGACATCGAGTGTGGCGAGTTCGCGTTTCAGCTTCAGCCAGGATTTGCCGCGGCGTCCGGGAGTGTAGGGCGAATCGAGGTCCTTGACCATCAGGCCTTCGTTGCCGCGGGCCTGCGCGGCGTCGAAAAGGAGGTCGAGGGCTTCGGGAGTGGTCGCGGTGAAGACGGGCGCGCGGAGGATCGGCGGGAGAGGGACGGAGTTGGGGTCGGGTTCTGCCACGGTTGTCAGCGGTGCTTCGAAGAGGTGGTGTTGGGCGGAAGTTTTCTTGCGTGTGGCTTCTTTTGGAGATGCAGTTGGGAGAAGCAGATCCCTCCGCTGCGCTGCGGGATGACACCCTTCAACTTTAGCGAATAGACCTTGGAGAATCGCGCCACGTTCTCGCAGCAGTTTCTCGATCACGAGTTCACCGTTTGCGTAGATCACATCGAATGCGACGTAGGCCACGCGAACATCGCGCATGAGTTGTGGAGTGGGGGCTTTGCGGCCGAGTCGTTGTTGGAGGCGCGAGAACGGGAGTGCGCGGCCGTTCCCACCCTTCGCTTCGCTCAGAGTGGGGCACCCGTTTTCTGCTATTGATTCCTTGGCAACCTCCCAGGCTAGGATTTCGCCGTCGAGGATGAGCGGGCCGGGAAATGGAAATGTCCGCAGGGATTCGGCGAGTTCGGGGAATGATTCGGTGATGTCGTCCATCGTGCGAGAGAAGATGCGCACGCGAGTGGCGTTTGAATCTGCGTCCGGGCCGATGTGGACCTGCGCGCGGATGCCGTCGTACTTGTCTTCAATCTGAATGGCTGCGTTTTTGAAGTAGCTAAGAGCTTCGGCGGAGTTTTCGATCGGCGTGGCGAGCATCAGGCCGATGGGATGGAAGAGGCGCATCTGCGCTTCCGCGAGGCGATGCTCGGCGGCGAGGCGGAGGGCGGCAGCGATGTCGCCGAGAAGCATGTTGGCGCGGCGGACCTGGCTCGCATCTTCGTCGTAAGCCTTGGCGATGGCTTCTTCGACGAGGCTTTCGCGCAGTCCGATGCGGAGATCGCCACCCATGAACTTGACGAGATACTTGGCTTCGAGTGGCGTCGATCGTTCGAAGAGGCGACGAACGACGTCGGCTTTTTTCGACGGGCCGGATGCGGCGGCGATGTCGCGGAATTTGGATTCGAGTTCGGGAAGGGTGATGGGGATGGGGATTCCCACCTGTGGCTTCGCCCCTTCGGCTTCGCTCAGGGCAGGCTCCGATGGGGCACCCGTGTTGATATTTTTTTCTGTGAAGAGGTCGAACGCGGCGGAGCCTAGGTCGCCATGTCGTCGGTAGGCGAGGCCGAGTTGGTGGTCAGTGGCGTGAGTGATGTCGAGAAGCACGCGCGCAAGCAGTGCGCCGCCGATGTTGAGTGTGGTCTCTTCGTAGGCGGGGAAGGCGCGTCCGGAGAGGAAGATGGATGCGATGGCGGAATCGGCTACGGGATTGGCTTGGAGATAGGCGGCGACGAGTGAGATTTTTTCGTTCTTCTTGGTGGTGCGGGAGATGGCTTCACACAGTGCGGCGAGAGAGTGCATTCAGGTTGTTGGATGAAAGAGATGCCATTTGTGATTGAGTGATTTGTGATTTCCGATTGAAAGTCAAAACCTCGAACCACAAAGGCTCTAAGCGCACAAAGTTTCACGAAGGAGTGAAAGATCAGGAACAAGCGATCTGGGAATACGACGGAAGTCGATGGGGCGCGCAGCATTCAGCGCACAGCAAGCAGCATTCAGGCAGCAAACCACATGCAAAGATCCTTCGACTCCGCTCCGCTACGCTCAGGATGACAGGATTGAAGAGTGCCGTTACTGCGAGGGTTTGCCGTCTTTTCGGTCTTGGCTGTCCATGGCGGAGTTGGCGATGGTGTTTATGACTTCGAAGAAAGATTTGGCTTCGGGGCTGGAGGTATTGCTTGTGCCGTCGACTGTGGGCTGGAGGATGCGGAGCATTTCAGTGACGCGCTGCATGCGAACATTTTGTAGAGTGTCAGAGACGTTGAGGCTTCCCTTCGAGGACGAGGCTTCAATATAGGACCAGAGAAGGTGGCGCATATGGTCGACGGATGTCTTGAATTGGCTAATCAACTCGATGTTGACCATCTCTTCCATGACGG
>JAOAPL010000378.1 GCA_025462925.1 Acidobacteriaceae bacterium | reverse complement strand
TTCTCGAGTACGGCTGCAGATGACGATCCACAATACAGCTTCGCTCCTTTCTATATCACCGGAGCTAGTAATGGCAGGGCGGTGTTTACAAATGTTTCTACCTTGTCAGGCTGTCTAGATTATTGGCGCGTTCTTGACTTAGCCACCGGAGCGATCACTCGGCTGGATCCCGGTCACTGGATAGGATGTCAGGGGCAATGGCTTTCCAGTAATGGCGATGGTTCCAAAGTCTTGTTTCTAGATCGGACGACGACTTCTGGCGGCGGCCAATTGTGGGACGCTAACCTAAATCTCATCGTTTCACGAAGCGGATTTAGCGGGGATGGTGCTTTAAGCTCCGACGGCAACCGCATTGTCAGTGGATGGCAGCTTTTTGATGCCCAACCAAGTCAATATGGAAATGCCACATTCAATTCCGATTTCTTTTACGGCGGCCTAGGACGCGCAGTTGGGGAGCAACTCAATGCAAGTGGGAGCTTGCTTTATATGCCTTTCAATCGAGGATTTGCGATCTTCGATGCTACTACTGGTATCGCAATTGGGAAGTTTGATCTTTCGGAAGATACCGTCTATGTGGGAGGGAGTATGGCACTCGATCCTTCAGGTCGACGATTATTCATGCTGACCGCTTCTGGGCTGACCGTAGTTGAATTGCCACTTTCCCCCTTATCTGTTGGATGGGTCAATCCGACAAGGATTTCGACGGCGGGGTCTGGTTCTGCACTCGTTCGCGGCAGCGGATTCGTTGCTGGGGCTACGGTATCCATTGCTGGGACATTTGTAACCACTCAGTTTCTTGATGAAAACACTCTGAGTATTAATTCGCCAAGTCTGCCTATTGGCACTTACCAGATCAAAGTCGCGAATCCAAACGGTGAAAAGTACACGCTCCCGACAGCTGTTGAGTATCTTGACCCATTGCCGGTTCCGGTTTTAAGTTCCATAAATCCCCCCAGTGCAGTGGCAAATCAGGTGCCCGAGACTCTTACGTTGACAGGCACAAATTTTTCGCCTCGATCTCAGGCATATACCGGAATGGTGCCGCTACCAATTCAATTTGTAAGTGCAACAGAACTGAAAATTGGTCCGCCGGTCTCAGCTGCAATACCTAGATCCGATGACATTTTCGTATTTAATCCGGATCCCGGGGGTGGAAAATCAAACTCCGTTGCGTTCAGCACGGTGAACCCGGTGCCTTACATATCGAGTCTGACGGTCTCGAAATTGTATGTGGGTTTGGGGCAGGGTTTTACCATTTATGGATCCGGGTTCAATCAGCAGACGATTTTCAGAGTAAATGGGCAGAATCGTTCGAGGTTCTTCGGTGATGGGGCCCAGATTCAGGTTAGAGTGAACGCAGCGGACCTCACATCTGTAGGCAATATTACTCTCACGGTCTTCAACCCGGCTCCGGGGGGCGGGAGTTCCAATGAATACATTATGCCCGTTGAGATAGCCCATCCATTTATCGGTTATTTTCCAAACATGCTGGATTTTGGAAATCAGATCATCTTCTCAAAGAGCAGCAAGGCGTATTCCATAACCAATTATGGGCCTACCGCATGGAACATTGACTCAGTGGATATCTCATCCGATTTTGGTCAATCCAATAATTGCCAAGCTCTGCAACCGGGTTCAAGTTGCACAATGACAGTGTGGTTCACCCCAAAAAAGCTGGGAATTGTGCAAGGGACCGCTACACTGAGTAGTAATGCGAGTGGCGGGGCGATTTCAATAGGTCTTGCTGGAGTGAGTGCAGATTTAGTTCTGAGTCTCAGCCGCCCTGGGCGCTCGTCGCGATCGGGACTATCTAATGCCGTGCCTGCTGGGCAAAATACGACCGTGGCCATTTCGGTAAGCTCGACGGCAAGAATGGAAGGCTCTGTGGCACTGACTTGTTCAGGAGTTCCGATTGGCGCCACATGCGTCATTCAGCCATCAGCAGTGCCATTGAGCGGCGGCGATGTGCCGGTATTATTGCAAATCAAGACTACGGCACGACCTTTGACAAGAGCGGCTAGATTGAGTGGCGCTAAGAGCGATACCAAATCGAAGTTCGGAACCCCAGTGGGACAATACACTGTCCATGTGAACGCAAGCATCGGTGAACTCACGAGGAGCATCGACGTACCACTAGAAATTCAGTAGTGATTCAATGATTGTTTCGCCCTTACGGGACATTTTTCGCTCCCGCGCCTAAAGCTCTTCTTCCATTGAGCGCCTTAATGCGGTGCTAAACCCATTCGGCTTCGCTCAGGGCAGGTCCCGCTCTCCCACCGAAAGGCAAACCCATGCCTGCGCTTCGGTGGGACAACAGCCAAAGGTTTCATCCGCGCAATCCGCGGCAAAGGCTCTTGCCTGCAATGCAAGTTTTGCAAGATGCTATGAACGATTTACTACTTTCTGCAAAGAGGGAATGGGACGGCTATCCGCAACATGCTGCAACTCTGGAACTTAACTCTACAGTCCTGAATGGAAGTCGCTTTGCACAGCTACCCCTCGGAAGATTACGCGGAGGCAGCAATGTACGAACCCCAGGACGGAACGCAGCACGCCACAGACACAACGCTAAACGCAGAAAATCATGCAACCCAGGAGGGAAATCATGCAACTCCGGAGGGCACGCAATGGCAATCGGCTCTGATGGGAAGCTCGCGCGCGGTAATCACGACGTTAGCAATAGCCTTGTTTGCGGCGGTGGGATACGCAGCGCACGAGAGCTACAACTTGAGGGCGATAGCCGACCAGAATGCTCAGGCGCAGGAGTCACTGAAGGGCACAAACCTGCAAATAGAACAGCTATCGGCGAAGCTGAATGAATTGGCGACCGCGAAGGCTGCCGCTCCAGAACAAGCGGTCGCATCGCAACCAAAACCGACGAACGTTCGATCACATGGTCAGACGCATCGGACGACAACTCGGGCGGCGGCTCGGGCCCGTGCTGCGGAGGAAGCGCGACTGAAGAAGATGCAATCGCAACTCGATGAGCAGGGAAACGCTATTGCATCCACGCAGCAGGACCTGAGCAGCACCAAGACCGAATTGCAGGGTTCAATCGCGCGAACTCATGGCGAGTTGGTGGTGCTACAGCGCAAGGGTGAGCACAACTACTTCGAGTTCGACATGGACAAGACAGGTCAGTTCCGTACCGAAGGCCCGATCGGTGTCCGATTGCGGAAGTCGAATGTGAAGCACCAGTACGCGGATCTGGAGTTGTTGGTGGATGACGTGTCGCTCACGAAGAAGCACGTGAATCTATACGAGCCGGCGATGTTTTACGCGGCGGACAGCGAACAGCCGATCCAGATCGTGATCAACAGCATCAGCAAGAACCACATTCACGGATATGTGAGTGCGCCGAAGTATCGGCGGGCTGATTTGTCTGCGATGGCGCAGAGTCCGGCGGCTTCCGATTCCACGGCAGTTGCGGACGGCAGCGCGGCGAAGAGCAGACAGCGCTTAGCAACTCCGAAGTAAGTTAGAAGATAGTGTCACTGAGAAGCCCCGCAGAGATGCGGGGCTTTTTGCTGGAGGTTGCGGCGTATCCAATATCGCTGCTCCCTCACTTCGCTGAATGCGTAAGTGCGGATCGCCTTTGACAAACTTTTGATGTTGAGATATAGTTCTTTCATTGTACTTATCTGTTAGTTATTGCTCTTTGACATCCCGCTTGCGCATGATATCCCGCGAGAAATCGGCCGCGATTAACTATATAAATAGTAAACAGATGCTAAGTCCTTTATTTTCAATATTTTTAGGTGTAACTCCCCTGTTTTCAATATTTTGGGCCGTGTTCTCCCGCTAAGTCGCATTGAATCAATATTTTGCGTTTTCAGGGGGGAGGGGGGTAGGAAGCCGCACAGTCTGGATTACTAGCCACTGACCACTGACTACTTGCCACTGCCCTTTTTCAGCTGTTCCTTCCATCCGAGGATGCGAGCTTTGTTCGCTTCGGAT
>JAOAPL010000363.1 GCA_025462925.1 Acidobacteriaceae bacterium | reverse complement strand
AGCCCCGGCCTCTGCGAACTCTTGGGATATAACGCCTCTGAACTGATCGGGATCACCGGCGACAAGCTCTTTCCTCCCGGATTGGAATGGAACCAGCAGCTGTATTTGGATTTTGTCTCCCGCGGATATCTTCAGACCTTCGTTCTTCTCCAGGCAAAATCAGGCGTGATCAACGGATTCAAAGCCAAGTCGCAGAAGCTGAAGGACGGCTGCATGCTGGCTGTCTTTACGCCCTATCCATAGCGGAACCATCTTCCGAAGAAGAGACCAGCAAGATAAATTCGCGGGCGGAATCGCCCACTCATTTTTTGAAGAGTTGTGATTGATTTGGAGAGTTGTGATTGATTAAAGCAGTCCCGCACCGGGCGGCGCGGGAGAGAGGATACATAGACGCGAAACGCAAACAGAAGAGCTACTTTTTCTCCGACCCAGCTTCCGCGTCTTTTTCGCCTTCTTTTACCGCAGACTTGAAGTTCTTGATGCCTTCGCCGAGGCCCTTGCCCAGATCCGCCAGCTTGCTGGGACCAAACACTAGCAATGCAATCGCCAACAACACCAATAATTCCGGAACACCTAACTTCCCACCAAACATACTGCCTCCACTTGTTCTCGATATTCTAACACCGAGGCTCGGTCTTAGTTCTGAGCGCAGCCCATTTCGCCTGGGTGCCCCATCTGTGGCGATGCCACAGGTGGGAACGACATTTGTTAATCATTCAAAGCAAGTCCCTATCAACCCCGCCAGCAGCGCCGTCCTGCGTGGGATCTCGCTCAACAGAGCCGATTCATGCACTGCGTGCGCTCCTTCCCCTACCGCTCCCAACCCGTCCAGCGTCGGAATCCCCAGCGCTGCAGTGAAGTTTCCATCAGACCCTCCGCCGGTGCCTTTCTCTTTTAGGACAAAATTCTTGTCGATCTCACGCGCTAGTTCAGAAGCCCTGCGATACAGCTTCAGTACTTTTTCCGAGCGCTCCATCGGCGGACGATTGATTCCACCCTCAATTTCCAGCTTGCATTTTTTATTGAACGGCTTCAGCCCGCGAAACTTTTTCTCCATCAGAGCGGCGTCTTTCAGCTTTTCGATGCGAACGTCCACCGCGACCGAAGCCTCTGCCGCGACTACATTCACTCGAGTCCCGCCGGAGATCACGCCAGGGTTGACGGTGATTCCGCGCTTGAGGTCAGTGAATCCGGCGATCTTTGTGATCTGTTTTGCCAATTCCAGGATGGCGTTTTCACCTTTTTCAAAATCTACTCCGGAGTGTGACGCCTTTCCCGCGACCTTTACCGTGTAGCCGCCCACACCTTTTCGCCACGTCTTTACCGCGCCATCGATCCCTTGCGACGGCTCAAGGACAAAAACCGCTGCGGAATCCATCGCCAGTTGTTCGGTGATCTTCCTCGACGAATCGCTTCCCACCTCTTCGTCCGTCACCAGCCACACGCGTACGGGATAGGGAAGCACTCCACCGGAAGCCTCGCGAAGCGCGCGAATGGCGTGCATCATCATCACGATCCCAAGTTTCATGTCGTAAACGCCCGGGCCCCATGCGCGTCCCTTCTCGATCTTGAAAGGCATGGTTTTCAGCGTGCCGATCTCCCAGACAGTGTCAAAGTGTCCCAGCAGCAGCACCGGTTTCGACTTGGCTACGCCGACGAAGTCCACTTGCAGGTGGTCGCCGAATGCCGCGGCGCTGTGCACCGTGACCTCGCCAGCCATGTCGGCGAATTGCCGCGCCATGTGCGCTCCGAGCAGGTCCACAGCCGCCTTATCGGAGCTTGGCGACTCGAATTCCACCAGACCTTGCAGGTCATGGAGCATCTCTTTCTGACGCGATTCAATGAGCCGCAACGCCGCGCGCAACACCCCTTCGCCCTTCTTTTCCTCTATCCTCGACATTGCCCTTGTCAACACTTTGCCCGTCTTCATCTGCTCTGCCTATAAGCTTCCTTTATAATTTGCGGTTACACACTAACACTGTGCCACTACTATAGTGCTAACGATTTCGACACCGACAACAACCAAGCCATGACGAACTCTCCCAAGCCGGGCGTTGCACAATCTCCCGATACAAGATCGCATTCCGCCGCTCCCAGCCAGAGCAAGCCCACATCTCTGACAATCACTGAGATTCAGGCGATTCTGCCGCATCGATATCCAATGCTGCTCATCGATCGCATCATTGAGATCGAACCCAAAAAGCGCATCGTTGCCATTAAGAATGTGACTGCCAACGAGCAGTTCTTTAACGGCCATTTTCCCAACTACCCCATCATGCCGGGCGTTTTAATTGTTGAGGCCATGGCTCAGGCTGGCGGAGCGCTGCTGCTTACTGAGATCCCCGATCGTGATCATAAACTGATGGTCTTCACCGGCATAGAACGCGCAAAATTCCGCAAGCCCATCACTCCCGGCGACCAGGTCCGTCTCGAGGTGGAAGTCATAGTCTGGCGCTCAAACGCAGTAAAGATGCAAGGCAAGGCTTTTGTCGACGGCAAGCTTGCCTGCGAAGCCGTGATCAGTTGCGCGCTGGTGAATCGCTAGGTTGTCATCCTGAACGGAGCGAAGGATCCCTTTGGACACTGTTCTGCTGGCAATCAACATGCTTTGAAAGGGCACGGCTTCAGCCGTGCCGCAAGCGAATAAATGGATTGGGGCTTTAGCCCCTGAGGAAACATTTGCCGATCCACTCAACAGCTATCGTCGATCCCAAGGCCAACGTCCCCGCCACCTGCACCATCGGCCCTTACTGCGTGATCGGCTCCGATGTCGAACTGGGCGAAAACTGCGAACTCATTTCGCACGTCGTTATCGACGGGCCCACAAAGATTGGCAAGAACAACCGCATCTTTCCCTTTTCCGCTCTCGGCCTCGAACCGCAGGACATCACGTTCAAAGGACAACACGTCCGCCTCGAGATCGGCGATCACAACATCATCCGCGAATCCGTCACCATCAGCCGAGGCACGGAAAAAGGCGGCGGCATTACCCGCATCGGCAATCACACTTTCATCATGGCCTACTCGCACATCGGCCACGACTGCCAGATCGGCGACTACGCCATGTTGGTCAACGGCGCCACCCTTGCCGGACATGTCATCGTCGAGGAATATGCGGTTCTCGCTGCCCTCGGCCCAGTGCACCAGTTCGTGCGTATCGGTGCGCATTGCTATATCGGCGGCGGAACCACGATCACACAAGACGTCCTTCCATTCACGAAAACCGCCGCGAAGCGCGAAGTTGCAACATTCGGCATCAACGCCATCGGACTAGAACGCCGCGGCTTCAGCAAAGAGCGCATCGACAAGATTCAGCGAGCCTACAAGGTCATCAAGCGCAACAACACGACGCAAGCCATCGAACAACTCAAAGCCGAATCCGACTCCAGCGAAGACATCGCCGCATTGATCAAGTTTCTTGAGCAGTCGGAGCGGGGAATCATCAAGTAAGTTGTACAATCACGTTCAATGGGCATATTCGATCGCCTCTTTGCTAAATCTTCGAACAATACGGGTCAAAAACCGTCAGCAGAGCAGGCCGTGCTCGTTTATCTAAATGGGACTGACCTGCCGGATAACATTTATGAGGAATTCGACCTAGCGACTCTCGAGGATCAATTAATCGAGGTTCTTAAGCGAGACAGTTTGGGTGAGTTGGACGGAAACGAAACTGGTCCAACCGAGACCGTTCTCTTCTTGTATGGCAAGGATGCAGAGAAGATGTTTAGTGCTATCGAACCTACCCTCCGCGACTACCCGTTATGCAAAGGGGCGCGGGTTGTACTCCGCCAAGGATCTCCCGGTTCTCCCCAAAGAGAAATCCGTCTTTGAATGTGCGTGTACCCTTGTGTCTTTTGCGATTAGCTTTTGCCTTATCCGTTTTTATCCGTCTTTGATCCGCGGTTAAGCTTTTGACCTTGTCCACCCCACCCAAACTCGGACTCATCGCCGGCAACGGCACATTCCCGCTGCTGTTGATCGACGCTGCCCGCGCCCGCGGCACTGACGTAATCGTCGCTGCCATCAACGAAGAGACCTTCCCTGAGATCGAACATCGCGGCGCCAAGTCCGTCCACTGGATGTCCCTCGGCGAGCTCTCAAAGCTGATCGACACATTTAAGCGCGAAGGCGTCACCCAGGCCATTATGGCCGGACAGGTCAAGCACAAGCAGATTTTCTCCAGTATCCGCCCTGACTGGAAGCTGGCGAAGCTGCTGATGTCGCTGGGCACTCGCAACACTGACTCACTGCTCGGCGCTGTCGCAAAAGTCCTCGCTGACGAAGGCATCACTCTCATCGATTCCACGTCATATCTCGAGCCGCTGCTAGCCAAACCGGGCGTCCTCACAAAGCGCGCTCCGAACGAGCAGGAACTCGCAAACATCAAATACGGACGCGACGTCGCCCGTCATCTCGCGCAATTCGATATCGGACAGACCGTCGTCATCGCCGGGTCCGCATGCGTCAGTGTCGAAGCCATGGAAGGCACCGACGCCACCATCGCACGTGCCGGCCAGATCATGTCCGCGTTGACGGCGGACGCTTCGACATTGAGCCGATCGCTCACCGTGGTGAAAGTCGCCAAGCCAAATCAGGACATGCGTTTTGACGTGCCGATCGTCGGATTAAAGACGATCGAAACCATGGCCGCGGCCGGCGCTACCTGCCTCGCTCTCGACGCCGGCAAGTGCCTGCTCCTTGATGGCGATCCGATATTCACCAAGGCGGACATCGCAGGAATTACAATCGTGGCAGACTGACTGAAAGATCTATTCGGAAAGACAATGAAAATTCTGTTCACCGCTATGCTGCTATCGATTTTCTCGTTCGCCTCTGATCTTCCCAAAGTCGGCGCCCAAGCTCCCGATTTTACCCTCAACTCCGGAGACGGCAAGCCCGTCAGCCTCAAGGATTACCGCGGCAAATGGGTGGTGCTGTATTTCTATCCCAAGAACTTCACCAGCGGATGCACGGTAGAGGCGCACAATTTCCAGAAAGATCAGGAACAGTATCAAAGACTGAATTCCGTCGTCCTCGGTGTCAGTGCCGACAACGCCGATTCCCACAAGAGTTTCTGCTCGAAAGAGGGTCTCACCTTCAAGACCCTTGCCGATAAGGACGTCAAAGTTTCCGCCGCCTACGGCTCTGACATGAACCTGATGGTTACGAAGATCGCCAAGCGCAACACCTTCATCATTGATCCCGACGGCAGGATTGCGCAGGTCTTCACCGGCGTGAATCCGAATAAGCACAGCGAAGAGGTATTGGCTGCCCTCAACCGGCTGCAAACCGCACCACAGCAGAAATCGCGCTAAACTAATATCCCGTATGCCTGAGAATGAGAACCGCTCCCGCACGCTGCTCTGGGTCGTCATCGGAGGAGGCGCATTTTTCCTCTTCGTGATGGCCGTATTCACGGTGGTTTATTTTGCCGTAAAGGCTGACCACAAGACAGAATTCGCATCTGGCTTTGGCGACAAGATCGCCGTCGTGGATGTCGAAGGCGTCCTCATCGACTCCAAACAGTTCATCAAAGATCTGAAGCGTTATGACGACGATGATTCCGTCAAGGCCATCATCGTTCGCATCAATTCTCCGGGTGGCGGCGTGGCCGCTTCGCAGGAGATGTATCAGGCCGTGCGCCGCATCCGCGACCGCAAGAAGAAGCCCATCGTCTCTTCTATCAGCACCGTCGGTGCCAGCGGCGCATATTATGTGGCGGTCGGCACTAACAAGATTTTCGCCGACACCGGCAGCATTGTCGGAAGCATCGGCGTCATCGCGCAATGGTATAACTACGGCGACCTGCTTCGCTGGGCCAAGCTGAAAGACATCACGTTGAAGGCCGGCGAACTGAAAGATACTGGAAATCCCGCTCGCGACATGACTCCCGCAGAGCGCGCCTATATGCAGGGCATCATCGACGACATGCACGGACAGTTCATCCATGACGTCGCCGAAGGCCGCAAAATGAAAGACGATGACCTCAAACCGCTCGCCAGTGGCCGCGTGTGGACCGGTCAGCAAGCACTGCCGCTGAAGCTGATCGACCAGCTTGGCGACTTCCAGGCTACTGTCGACGACACAGCTAAGTCGGTCGGCATCAAAGGTGAGCCCACGCTGGTGCGTCCTGAAAAGGACAAGCGCACGTTGGCCGACATCCTCTTCGGTGACATCTCTGATCTCATTCCAGACCGCACCAGGATGATGCAGAGCAATATCGGGTTTTACTATTTGTGGCGGTAGCCAGAGCATGCCTGGGTGCTGGTGAGGCCTTGAAAGGGCACGACTTCAGTCGTGCCGAAAGTTGCTAAATACAACGGGGCTTTAGCCCCTGAGGTCAATCTTCAAGTGCCGCCCGCTTGACGGAATCGCCTAATTCTAGTGGAATAGATGACTTAGACAAACTATGACCAAAGCGGACCTTAACGAATAAGTTTCAAGCATGGCGGAAGTCACGCGCAAGGACGGCGAAGTCATCGTCGAAACCATCTTTGACAGTATCGTGAAATCTTTACGTGCCGGTGACAAGATCGAGATCCGCGGCTTCGGCAGTTTCCGCACTCGCCAGCGCAAGCCCCGTGTCGGACGCAATCCCAAGACCGGCGCTCGCGTGGAAGTCCCAGCCAAGAAGATCCCGTTCTTTAAGCCTAGCAAGGAATTGAAGGATTTGGTCAACACCGGCCAAGGTACCCCGGCAGAAGCTGCAGCTTCAGCTCCCAAACCCTGACCGATTGGGTTCCACTTAACTCCTTATTTACAAGCCTGCTGCTCCCGAATATAGTTATGGCCACTCAACACTCCTCCCGGGGCCTGGCCCTATTTTGAGTTCGGGGCATAGCTGCGTTCGATTTTGGGAAAACGCACTCAGCCCCGCGTCGAAAATTTTGAAAGGGCTTCATTTGTCATCTTCGGGGAAGCGTTCTATGGAGTCGTCGGCAGCAACCAGCAAGGCAAAATCGGCACGCAAAGATTACGTGGAGTCGTTCGCGAATCTCGTCACATCTTTCGCATCGGCTAAGGTAGAAGATCTTCTCGCCCAGATTCCCGCTCTGCTGATAACTGATTTCGAAGCGGAACGCGCCGAACTCTGGCTGTGGGACACATCCTCTGACTCCGCTTACCTGGTCCACTCCGCCGGTCTTGAGGGCGCGCGACGCCACGATTACACTGCCTCCGGAGCGGGTGTCATCGGAAAAGTAGGACAGGCAAAGCGCCTGATTGAAAATATCGGCCTGGCAACATTCGGCGGCGAAGATCAGGAATTCTCGAAACGCACCGGTCTAACTCATATCTCCAGTTATCCCATGATGGTCGGCGACAAGCCCATGGCCGTGCTCGCCATCTACAGCACCGCTCCTGCCAGCAAGGAACTGTTGGGGTGGTGGCGGATGTACGCGGAAATGTGCGGAGTCAAAGTCCCTGACCTCATGGCCGCGCAGGAGCAGCAGAAGCAGATCACACAGCTCTCATTGCTCTTCGAAGCAACGCGCCTCCTGAATTCCACGCTCGACCTTGCGGAGCTTCTCGAACTCATCCTCAAGATTGCCAGCCAGGAAGTGCAGGCCGAGCGCGGCAGCGTCTTTCTTGTGGACGGAGCCAATAAACAACTTTGGTCCATCGTCGCCTCTGGACTTGACCACCAGGAGATCCGCGTTCCATTCGGCGTTGGCGTCGCCGGCCGGGTCGCCGAGAGCGGTGAGATCGTCAACACCGGCGATGCTTACTCGGTCCCTTTTTTCGAACCCAGCTTCGATCAGAAATTCAATTACAAGACCAAGTCGCTTCTGTGCCTCCCCGTGCGTCACCATACGAATGAGATTGTCGGTGTCATCCAGCTGCTGAACAAGCGCACCGGCCCCAACTTTACGCGCGAAGACGAGGATTTTCTCGTCAAGCTCAGCGGACACATCGCAATGGCGCTCGAGAACGCGCGTCTCCATCGCGACGCGCTCATCAAGCAGCGCTTGGAAAAAGAACTCGCACTCGCTCGCGGCATTCAGCGCAGCTTGTTGCCCGACCAGCCGCCCGTTGTCCCCGGTTTTGAGATTGCCGTTCTCAACGAGCCATGTTTTGAGGTCGGCGGCGACTACTACGATTTTCTCAGCCTCGGCCCACAGTCGTTATTGCTCGTCATCGCCGATGTCGAAGGTAAGGGCGTAGGTTCGGCATTGGTCATGAGCAATTTGCAGGCGACTTTGCGCGCGCTGGTCATGCACCTGCATTCGCTGGAAGTCCTGGCCGTCTCTCTGAACGAGATGATGTACAACGACACCAAGTCAGAGAAATACTTGAGCTGTTTCCTCGGTCTGGTGGACACGCGCCGCTCGGGATTGCATTACATCAACTGCGGACACGTGCCTCCTATCCTTGTGCACGGCGCCAGCGGCCAATATGAATTGCTCGAAGAAGGTGGCACCGTCGTCGGACTCTTTCCCAGCGCCGAATACAAGCGCGGTACCGTTGCCCTGAAGCCCGGTGACGTCCTTATCACCTGCACGGACGGAATCCTTGAGGCCTGCAATGCCGAAGAGGACGAATTCGGAAAAGAGCGCCTCGCCGCGTGCGTCATTGAAAATCGCCAGAAGAACGCGCAAGGCATCGTCGATGCCGTGCTCTTTCAGGTAAACAAATTCGCTGTCGGCGGCAAATACACTGACGATAAAGTCCTCATGATCATGAAGGTCACCGACGACGGCCTTCTCGAAGCTGCAAAAAAGCGGCCGCTCAACCGTCCCGTCGAACTCGAACGCCGAGAGTCTCCACGCGGCGACGCCTAGCAGCGATCACTTGGACAAGAAGAAAATCTTCTGGTTCCTCTTCATCGTAGTCAGCACCATTGCGGATTTCGTCCTCCCGCTAATGTGGGGTCTGATCGCGACAATACCAATCGTTCTCTTATGCTGGTGGATTGTTTATCGAACCGATTGGTTCGATTGAGAGTGCAGGTGCGGGGTGCCCGCAAAGCCGGGGTGCCCCACGTTCGCGAAGCTAACGTGGGGTTTTATCTCCATCACTGAATAATTCTGATTCAGCACTATCAAAGTCCCGCAGGGACGGAATAGGTTAGCCCGCCACGGAAGTGGCGGGTTCCCGAGGACCCCGCAAAGAGTGCCGTAGGCAGCGACAGCAGCTTGATCTTGCCGCGCAGCGGCAATCGGTGGGAGAGCGGGGGCTTTAGCCCTGCGCTGCTACCGCTGAAAC
>JAOAPL010000358.1 GCA_025462925.1 Acidobacteriaceae bacterium | reverse complement strand
GGCAACCTGATCACGCTTGAGTACGATCCTAAACACGCCGAAGTGGCCCGCGCGAACATTGCGCGCGCCGGATTCGCCAACATTGTCGAAGTCCGCCAAGGCCGCGCGCAGGAGACTCTTCCGCAGCTTGTCTCCGAACATCTCGGCCCGTTTGACTTCATCTTCATCGACGCCGACAAGCCCGGCTATTCGGATTACCTCGCGTGGTCGCTCAAGCTCTCGCGTCCGGGGACGGTGATCATCGCCGACAACGTCGTGCGCAAGGGCGAGATCGTCGACGCCAATAGCGCCGATGCCAACGTCCAGGGCATGCGCAAGTTCAACGCTCTGCTCGCCGCCGAGCCGCGCGTCAGCGCAACTGAGGTTCAGACCGTCGGCAGCAAGGGTTACGACGGCTTTGCCTACGCTGTAGTGCTTTAAACCGTGCCGCTGCCCCAAAACCGGTGCAACCGGGAGACCGCATCCAGCATCTTACCCCTGAGTAGAAGGTGAATTTGGCCATGAGCAAGAAGCCAAATATCGCGATTGTCCCTAAAAATGGGGGTACGACCTTGGTCAAACGTACGCTTACCCTGGGTAACCATTCGGCTGAGCTTTACGCTGACAGCCGCACCAATCCTCCGCTCTATCACTACATTGTCACCCACAAGGATTCCGCCGACATCATCGCCTGGGGACAGACCAGCTCCGCCGCTGAAGCCGAACGTGGAGCGCTTGATTTCATCCATGGATTAAACGGCCAAGTCTCAAAAGCCGGATAGAGATCAAATTCAGACGGAGCACTCGCGAGATAAGTCCGCCTCTCCATTTGATTCACCATCGCCACTCGCTTTCACTAAACATTTACATTAGATTCGTTGACATCAACTACTACATTCGATAGTTTCATCTCGCATTTTGTTTGCTCCTCCCACACAACCTGAGATTAAGCGCTCGAGGTGGTCATGGTCCGAAGCTATCGTCGTCTCGCCCTCGTTTTAGTTTTGATATGCATTACATTTTTTCTGGCGGCCCCCTCCGGGCTTCTTGCCCAATGCGGAGTGGAGCGATGGTCGGTAAAGACCGGCACCGATCCAGATGTTGGATTGATAAATCTGAATTCATCTACTCCAACAACGATTGCCACCTTGGCTGCGTTGCCTGCTCCAAGTCCGATACCAGCCAATAACCGCGTCCAGCCGACTGAGACGACGGTTTGGCTTCTCAACGCGACCCTCACGCAATACAAGTTAGAGAGCGATTCCGATTATCACTTGGTTCTAAGTGACGGCTCGGGGCACACCATGATCGTGGAGATCCCGGTGCCGTCATGCGTTGGTTCCAGCAGTCCTCTGCTGTCGGGGATCCAAAATGCTCGCTCCGCATTCGACGCAAGGTTTACCGCCACCACCAGCTTTCAGACCGCCAACATCCCCGTGCAAGTGAAGGGAGTCGGGATGTTCGATTTCCTCCACGGACAGACGGGCGTTGCCCCGAACGGGATTGAATTGCATGCGGTACTGGACATCATCTTCAATCCGACTTCAAATTTTTCAATTTCTGCCTCTCCAAGTAGTTTGTCAGTGGTCCAAGGCAATTCCGGCAGCACAAGTATCAGCACAAGCGTATCCGGCGGTTTTAACTCGGCAGTTTCTTTGTCCGCGACCGGATTACCTTCGGGCGTAACTGCCAGCTTTAACCCGACCTCGATAGCCGCACCGGGCTCCGGCTCTTCCACGATGACGCTGAGCGTGGGTGCGTCTACCGCGCCAGGCACTTATTCCATTACTGTAACGGGCTCAGGCGGCGGAACTACACATACAACAGCTGTCAGCCTGACCGTAAACACTGCTACTACCCCGGACTTTGCAATATCGAGTTCCCCGGGCAGCATCTCCGTGATTCAGGGCAGTTCCGGTACGTCCACGATCAGCACGACAGTTTCCGGCGGATTTAATTCCGCGGTTTCGCTTTCTGCTTCAGGTGCACCCACTGGAGTCACGGCGAGTTTCAGTCCGACTTCGATAGCCGCGCCGGGCTCGGGTTCGTCAACCATGACATTGACCGTGGGGGCGTCCGCCACAGCAGGAACCTATCTCATTACAGTCACTGCGACCGGCGGTGGAAAAACACACACGACAAACGTGAGTCTCACGGTCACGGCGTCTGGAGGTGGCGGCGGATCGCAACAGCTGCTCGGAAACTCTGGCTTTGAAAATGGCTCCTCGGCCCCCGCACCGTGGACGGTCAGCACCGGCGTGATCAGCAACTCTACAAGCCAGCCTCCGCATTCCGGAACGTGGGACGCGTGGCTCGACGGCTACGGTACAGCAACGACGGACACTTTGCTGCAGCAGGTTACTATTCCTTCCACTGCAACGGCGGCTACCCTGTCGTTCTGGTTGCACATTGATACGGCGGAAACAACGACGACCACTGCCTATGACACTCTAAAGGTGCAAGTGCGCAACAGTTCGGGAACGGTACTTGCCACCTTGGCAACGTATTCCAATCTGAATGCGGCGGCAGGCTACTCACAAAAATCGTTTGATCTGACTTCCTATAAAGGACAGAACATTCAGATTTACCTGATCGGAGTAGAGGACAGCCAGAAGCAGACGTCATTCGTGGTGGATGACTTTGCATTGAACGTCACAACCGGCTCCTCCACCGAACTTATTTCGAACAATGGATTTGAAGGCACTCTGTCCCCGTGGATCCTGGGCGGCGTCAAGGTTCCAATTGTCTCAACGGCGCGTATTCACACCGGCGCCGATTCCATGCGACTGGGCGCAACTTCCGCGTCGGGAAGCACGGAGCCTAATGGCGACTCGTCCGCCTATCAGTCCGTAACCATCCCTGCAAATGCGACTACCGCCACTTTGACCTTCTGGTACTCGACCTACACAACCGACACCATCCAGTATGACTGGCAGGAAGCGCAGATACAGGATTCAAATGGGGCGACACTCTTACAAGTGTTCAAGCTGGCCGCCAACAACACGGCGTGGACCCAGCAAACGGTCGACCTCAAGCCCTATGCCGGACGCACGATCAGGATCTATTTCAACTGTCATGGTGACGGTGCTACAGACCCGACCACTTTGTATGTTGACGATGTTTCAGTCCAAGTCACGCAGTAAATACGCGGCAGAGAAAAGGGAGATAAAACCAAGATGAGAAGACTATGGATGCCAATCTTGTTTTTGACCGTGGGCCTGGCAAGCTTCGTCCACGCGCAGAATACAGCCGCTACGCCTGCCGACAGCGAAGCAGTTAAAGGCGCGGATATCGCGCCAGATGAAGACGGCGGACAAGTGCGCATCCTCCCAGTCAATTCGTCCGGCAACAAGAGCCTGATGGGCCGTGCCGCTGCAATCAAGTCCCCAATGCAGCAATCAATGTTTTTCGGCAGTACATGGGCTGATGCTTCTGTCCGTGGCCGGGAAAGACAGCTAAGTGATTTACTGCAACAGCCCGCGGCTGCATCTCGTGAAGACGTGCGAAAGTCAGGCATCAAAGCACCCGTCGTTTCCGGCCGCATCCAAGAAGAGATTGCCGACCTGACTCAGGTCACTCCGATCGCCGATCTGCAGATTCAGGCAAGGCTGGCAAATTGGATCTCCAGCGGCGCCGTTGCGCCACCGGGAAGGAACACCGTCTACGTGATTTACTTGGGCCCGGGAGTGAAATCAACCCTGCGCTCGAGAGTCGCTGGCACAGATTACCGTGGCTATTACAATCTGATTCATCTGGACAACCGCGAAGTGCGATACGTAGTGGTTCCGTTCGACAGTAATCTAGAGCAGCAGCAAGCAACTGCTACTGCGCTGCTCTTGGAAGCTGCGATTGATCCTCCTGCAGCCATTAGAGATTGATGGAACGGTCCTACTAAAACCGGTTTCAAGAGTGACTCTCCAAGTCACTCTTGAACCAGCTCTAGCGATGTTGGTTTCGTTCGAAATCGATTCCTGTTTCGCCGCCAAGTCAAATCTATTGCGAGGGAGAGAACTCTGGTACGTTCCTGGACTCTGCACGAAATCAGGCATTCCACCTGATTCGCTCTAGTCCGAATGACCTGAGGCGACGCCCACCTTTGTCTGAGGCACCGTCGCCGTTTTCTTGAACTGATAAAAATCGGCAATGGCATCGATCTCGTGAGTAAGAAGCAGCTCGTTCTGTGACTCCAATGAAAAAGTGATGCGGTTTTCTTTTGCTTGCGGATCATGGGCCAGGTCGAAAAAATAATTCTCATGATTGAGCGCGTCGGCAATGAATAAGCTATCTCCCCGTCGGTCTAGCACGCCATAGATCGGAGAGTAACTGGATGCCACCATGTAATAAGGAAACTGCGCCGAGCGCAGCTCCGCCAGTGTAGTTGCAAACAGTGGCTTGCCGAACAGCGGGTTTTTCTTCAAGGGGCGATGTCCAAGCAGGTAATAAAGGCTAGGCGTGATGTCGGTGGTAAAGGAAGCGGCCTCCGGGTCTATCACCACTTGGCTGCGCATACTTGCAGGCAGGTGGAAAAACATAGGTATGTGCAACACCTCGGGGAACAGTGAGGCGATATGACCGAAATTCCCGTGTTCGTAGAATTCGTCTCCGTGATCGGAGGTGATGATCACAATGCTGTTGTCATACATGCCTTTGGTCTTCAGATATTTGATAAAGCCGCCAAAGCAGTGGTCCATCTTTTCCACTTCGGATGCGATGCGCGGTTCAAATCCGGGATAATCATGTCGGGCAGTTATTCTGCGCCGCTCAATCGCCACCTGGTGAATGTTCTGGGCTTGAGCGAAGACAAAAAGGGGCGCGGAACCCGTGCGGGAGTCAATATTTGATTGGACGTCAGACAGGACTTTGCAAAGCTCAAGCTCGTCCCATTCCTGAACTCCTTTGTTTAGATCTTTAACCTTAAACTCGGGATCGTCTACTACACTCATGACCAGATCCACGGCGACCCAGCTCTCATAACCATCCGCTTGAAGGAGTTTCTTCAAAGAGTTGATGGGCGCAAAAGAGCGGATGAATTGCTGATGAAACTGCATAGTGCCAGTCCATATCGAGGGCTCGGCGAGTGCGGTCCCGGCATATCGCGTGAATGCCTTTGGGATGACCACGCTCTCAGCAGCGAACGCCTCAATGGACGGAGTGAAGTTGACGGCCTTGTTGTACGGGGACAGGTAATCTGGCCTGAGGCTGTCCACCACAAACAAGAAGATGTTAGGTCTTGGCTGGTTTGAGGGCTCCAGTCGGTCCACCAGGTTCGTTTCCGGAGCGAAGACCGGGATCGTATAAGGCACGTTCGAGTTGTCGGAAAGATACTGATAAAAATTTTGACCGGATGCGTTTATGCGGGACCCGCGCGCCAAGTCCCGCAAAGAATGGAAGGAGGAATCCCGCTTCAGATATTCAGAAACTGCCTGGTTCAGATAGGTTACGCTGGTTGTGGCTTTCAATGGCCAGGAGCGCGTCACCACGGCAAACATCTGCAGTCCCGCGGTTCCCAATATGAGGAGCGCGATTGTCGCGGGTATCGACACCGCTTCAGGCCGGCACAGCCGATGAAAGACGTAAAATGCCGCCACCCAAACGCCGAACACAGCTACCTTTTGGAAGAGGAAATTCCAGTCCAACGTCGGCACCGCGCGCGTACACGCAAAAGCTGCGGCGGCGATCAAACTGCAATAAAGTAGCCCCTGTTGCCAGTGATTCCAGCTCCGCAGCCAGTCAGTTGGATGTAGACGGCGGAATCGCACTCTAACGGCTGCTAAATAGAACGAAAGCGTGGAAGAAAATGCAAGCGCATAGAGGTTTGCGACCCAACCAGTGAATGTTAATGCCGGCAAAACGATCTGCCGTAAAAGGATGAACCCAAAAATCGCCAGCGTTATATGCAGCCCGAGAAACCCGCGCCATCCCGGACGGCCGATCCAACCCGAGATTTTCATTGCGACAGAAAGCACCACAAGAAACAGCATGAACAGCGCGAGATGAGCTAACACGCTGAGCGCGAGCGTTAACACCGCGCCCCATTTGGCTTCGAGATCGCCCACAAACAGAAGCCTTGCCGGACCGAAACAGAAGTAGCAGCCTGTAACAAAGATTGTGGCCAATATTACTGCTTTAAGGGACGGCCCCTGCACCGATGACGAAACAACTTTCTCTTCTGTGCCGGAGGCGATGTCTATCATCGCCACCCAAATGAGCGAACAGAGGATCAGGAAGCTCCAGCCCAAAGTCATAGGGCCTGGCACCGGATTCGATATCACCGAAAACCATCGCAGACAGAAAGCAACGAAGAGTTGAAACGCGAAAAAAGCCGGCACGCTTGCCGACTTCCTGCCGCGACTCCAATACAGGGCCCCACTAATAATAAGAACAGCAGAAACATAGAAGGCGGGATACCACCGAACAACGATGGAAATCCAATTGAACATCGGGGAGCGGACGATCCACTGGTTTGCGACAGCAACATTCGCCAGCAGCAGGTACAGCGAAGCAACCGCCAACACTGCCAGAAAATAGATCCTTGCCAGCCATTGGAACACCCGCTCTAAACCCGGCATCTTCACCATCTTTCAGCAGAAAGTCGTTTTTTTAGAGTACACGACGCGGGCGGATGGTCAATGACTCTGCTGTACATGTCCCGTCAGCGAACCTTCTTGGAGCTTCCATGGGTTTAGGAAGCCAGGCTCGCGGACCCGCCCGCTTTTCCCTCCCGACCTGTTATCGAACTGGTATATACTCCATTGCGTCCCCCATCAGGTCAGGAAGATGCGAACGCCCGGAAGCGTGTGAGCCAAACTTTGCGCTCGCCGCGCGACCATTCGGCGAGGCCGCGGCAGTGAAGTCTTGCCGGGCTCTGCTGAAAATGGTGTATTCTCTTCCCCTGCCTTTCGCACATATATAAGGAGCTTTTCTGATGTCGACCTCCTCCTCGGGAATCATGAACAAGTCAGGCGTCATGAACAAATCCGGAGTCTTTTCCGCAGCTGCCATGGGCGTTGCGCCCGCTCCCGACTCCGCATCTCCTGACGCCACGACATTGCCAGCTCCCGCCGAGCCGCAGCCGCTTCATTTCCTGCAGCGCATCAAGCTCTTCAGCGGACTCGACGTCAACGAGTGCCAGGAAGTGGTCAAGCGCATGAAGCGCCGCGACTTCCCGCCTAACCAGATTATCGTCCGCGAAGGCGCACCGGGTAGTTCGATGTTCTTCATCACCGCCGGACTGATTGAAGTCCGCAAGAAGGACCCAAACACCGGCATCGACTTCCTGCTCACCGAAATGGGTCCCGGACAAAACTTCGGCGAAATGTCATTGCTCACCGGCAAGCCGCGCACCGCCAGCGTTTCCGCGTTGCAGCCGACGACCTGCGCCGTTCTGGAGCAAAAAGATTTCCAGGAACTCTTCATGCAGTATCCGAAGATCGGCCTGGCGCTCACCACCATTCTTGCCGACCGCGTTGAGCAAGCCTCGCAGCAGGTGGGCATCGAGTTCATCAACCTGAACAAGCTCTCCATCGACCCGCGCGTGCTCACGTTGCTGCCGCAGCCTTTGATGATCCAGCATCGAGTTCTGCCAGTGGCCTTCATGAACAACCGGCTCACGCTGGCCATGACGAATCCCAACAACATCATCGCGCTGGACGACATCCGCCGCATCATCAAAGGCGTGATGATCGAGCCCGTCGTCGTGACCGACGAAGACTTCCGCAAGTTCATGAACGGCACTTACGTGAAGCTCACGACGAAGGAAGACGATCCCGCGGCCAAGGCCGGAGTTGAACTCGTCTCCGCGCCCAAGCAATCGGCGGAAATGACCGTCGACCTGCTGCAATCCGACATCATCCGCGACCTGCAGATGACCGAGGACATGCAGATCCAAACCACATCCGACAACAAAGCCGAACTGATGAACGCCTCTGAAGACGCGCCCATCATTCGCCTCTCGAACTCGATCCTCGGACTCGCCATCAAGAAGGGCTCGTCTGACATCCACATTGAGCCGATGGAAAAAGATGTCCAAGTACGCTTCCGCATCGACGGCGTGTTGCAAGTCGTCCAGAACCTGCCGAAGAAAGTTCAGCTCGGACTCATCTCGCGCCTGAAGATTCTCAGCAAGCTCGACATCTCAGAAAAACGACTTCCGCAGGACGGCCGCATCAGCGTGCAGATGGAAGGCAAGCCCATCGACTTCCGCGTCTCTTCCGTCCC
>JAOAPL010000263.1 GCA_025462925.1 Acidobacteriaceae bacterium | reverse complement strand
GCGTGATGCAGGAGATGGATTTCAGCATTGAAGATGTGGACGCGCTCACGGGCTCTGCGGTCGGTTGGCCGAAGTCGGCGACCTTCCGCACGATTGATTTGGTTGGCCTCGATATCTTGGGGAGCGTCGTCGGCAACATGCTTCGCAACGTGAAGGACGAGCGCTCAGAGCTAAAGCTTCCGGATTTCTATCAGCAGATGCTGGAGCGCAAGCTTCTCGGCGACAAGACCAAAGGCGGCTTCTACAAAAAAGCCAAAGGCGCGAATGGCGAAGAGCGTTTGGGGATCGACTGGAAGACGCTGGAGTATCGTCCGCGACAAAAGGCCAAGTTCCCTGCGCTCGAGATGGCGAAGAACGTCGAGGATACCGGCGAGCGCCTACGCATGTTGCTGAGTGGCGATCCGGAAAAGGACAAAGCAGCAAAGTTCTACTGGACCACGCTTTCCGATCTTTGGACATACGCCGCGAATCGCATTCCTGAAATCTCCGACACAGTGGTTGAGATCGATCGCGCGATGAAATCGGGCTTCAACTGGGAGATGGGGCCATTCGAATTGTGGGACGCCGCGGGCGTCGAATCCACAGTCGCTCGGATGAAGAAGGAAGGGAAGCCCATCGCCGCGAATGTCGAAAAGCTTTTGGCGTCAGGCAAAAAATCCTGGTACACGGAAAACCCCAAAGCAGGCTCAGGCAAATCCTATTTCGACTTCGCATCCGGCGAGTACAAGCCGGTGGAAGTGCCGTCGGGCGTGTGGTCGGTGGAAGTCGTCAAGAAATCCAACGGAGTGGTGAAGAAGAATGCGGGCGCGTCGCTGATCGATTTGGGCGACGGCGTGGGCTGTATCGAGTTCCACAGCAAGATGAATTCGCTGGGCGGCGACATCATCCAGCTCGTCATGCAGACATTGAAGCCGGGCAGCGCGGGCACGTCGCTAGGCGATAACTTCGATTCGTTCGTGATCTACAACGACGCGCAACACTTCTCCGTGGGCGCCAACATTATGGTGCTGCTGCTCGCCATTCAAGAAGGCGATTGGGACGAAGTAGATATGGCGATTCGCGCATTCCAGGGCATGACACAGGCAGTCAAGTTTTCCGCGAAGCCAGTTGTTGCCGCTCCATTCGGGATGGCGCTTGGCGGCGGATGCGAGGTCAGCTTGCACGCCGCGGCGCGAAATCCGCATCACGAACTTTACATGGGACTGGTGGAAGTCGGAGTCGGCTTGTTGCCCGGCGGCGGTGGATGCAAGGAGATGACGCTGCGCGCAGTGGATAGCGCGATGTCGATCCGCCCGGATGGTCGCGGCGAGTCAGTCGAAATGATGGAAGCGATGAAGAAGGCGTTCGAGACCATCGCCATGGCCAAAGTTTCGACCTCGGCGGCGGAAGCGCGCAATATCGGATTCCTTACCGACCATGATCAGATCATCATGAATCGCGACCGCGTGCTGACTGACGCGAAGGCCCGCGCACTGGAAATGGTACGTGCCGGATATCGTGCGCCAGTGATGCGTGCCGACATCCCGGCACCGGGTGAAAACATTCTGGCGACTCTGAAACTCGGCGTCCATCTAATGAGGCAGGGTGAATTCATCTCTGACCATGAAGTGAAGATAGGAAACAAAGTCGCCGAAGTGATTTGCGGTGGCGCTGTATCGCCGGGAACTCCTGTGAGCGAGCAGTATCTGCTTGACCTGGAGCGCGAAGGATTTAAGTCACTCTGCGGCGAGAAGAAGACGCAAGAACGAATCCAGTACACGTTGAAGACAGGGAAGCCGTTGAGGAATTAAAGATGCGATGGAACCCGAAATCATCGTTGATGCTCGCTGTTTTCGCCTCCGTAGCGCTCACGACACTTGCGTTCTTGTTCATATTTGTTGGAAAGCCGGGCGGCTTCGAATCACAAATTGGCTATTTCTTTGCCGCTCTGCCAGGGTCTATTCCAGCGATGTGGATTTCCGATTGGGTTTATCGGAAAGGCTTGAATATTTTTTGGGCACTCGAGGTCTCGTTCAATCTGGCTTGGTACTTCTTATTAAGTAGCGGGGTAATACAGCTCTGGAAATTGCAGACAAGGCTGAGAGCTGAAGGCTGATAGCTGAGAGCAGGTTTTATGCGTGAAGTCGTAATCGTAAGTGCTGTTCGAACGCCGGTTGGAAAGGCCTACAAGGGCACATTGCGTGCTACTCGCCCTGACGATCTGGCCGCAACTGCCATCTCCGGCGCGCTGGCGCGGGTGCCGCAATTGGACAAGGCGGAGATCGAAGACGTCATCCTCGGATGCGCGATGCCGGAAGCCGAGCAGGGTATGAACGTGGCCCGCATCGCTTCATTGCGCGCGGGATTGCCGGTTGAAATCTCTGCGATGACCATCAATCGGTTTTGTTCGTCGGGATTACAAGCAATCGCCATTGCTGCAGACCGGATTGGCAGCGGAGCGTGTGACGTGATCGTCGCCGGCGGCACCGAGTCCATGACGATGATCCCCATGGGCGGACACAAGGTCTCGTGCAATCCGTGGCTGGTGGAGAATTATCCCGATGCGTATCTCTCGATGGGACTCACCGCCGAACGGCTCGCGACGCGTTTTGGAATCACCCGCGAGATGTCAGACGAATTCTCATTGAACAGCCACAAGAAGGCATTGGCTGCGATTGCGGCAGGCAAGTACGACGAAGAGACCGTCTCCGTTCCGGTGAGCTTCACTACTCCGAATGGCAGCAAGCCCAAGCGCATCAATATCGATTTCAAAGTGGATGAAGGCCCGCGCGCCGACACCACACTCGAAGCGCTAGCGTCGCTCAAGCCGGCATTTCACGCCAAAGGCACAGTGACGGCGGGCAATTCCTCCCAGATGTCTGACGGCGCAGCGGCGGCGGTGGTCATGTCCGCGGAGCGCGCGAAGGCGCTTGGCATTAAGCCGCTGGCGCGGTTTGTCGCGTTCGCTACTGCAGGATACAAGCCCGAAGAGATGGGCATTGGCCCGGTCTATGCGATTCCGAAAGTTCTGAAGCTGGCTGGGCTCAAAATTTCCGACATCGACGTAATTGAGTTGAACGAAGCGTTCGCGGCGCAGTCGCTGTCGGTCATCAAGGCTGGGGAACTCGATCCGGCAAAGATCAATCCCAATGGCGGCGCGATCGCGTTAGGTCATCCGCTCGGATGCACGGGTGCAAAACTCACAGCCAGCATCATTCGAGAGTTGAAGCGGCGCAATGGGAAATACGGAATCGTAACGATGTGCGTTGGTGGCGGCATGGGCGCGGCGGGGATCATAGAGAATATTGCTTAACCGCAGGGGACGCGGAGGACGCAAAGGTTTTATTGTTACGAAACATTTGATGAATTGAAATCGAGACTGTTTAGGTCTGTAAAGGTTAACCTCCGCGTTCCTTTGCGTCCTCTGCGGTGAAAGAGAGACTTATGGCAACGGCAACAGTTCCCAAAACAAAGATCATCGGCGGCAGCTTTCTCATTGAAGATCGCGACATCGCCGACGTGTTCACGCCGGAAGACTTTACTGACGAGCATCGTCAGATTGCGCAGACAACTGAAGAGTTTGCCCGCAATGAGATCATCCCGAACATGGAGCGGATCGAACACAAAGAGTGGCAGGTCACTCGCGATCTGTTGAAGAAGGCCGCGGAGCTGGGGCTCGCCACCGTGGACATCCCCGAAGAGTATGGAGGGGCTGACATGGACAAGATATCGTCCTGCATCATCGCCGACCGCATCGCCGTCTCCGGCAGCTTCAGCGTGAGCTTTGGCGGACACGTCGGCATCGGAACTTTGCCTATCGTTTATTTCGGCACCAAGGAGCAGAAGGCAAAATATCTGCCGAAGTTGGCGAGCGGCGAATGGATCTCTGCCTATGCGCTTTCGGAAAATACGTCCGCATCTGACGCGATGAATGCGCGCACGAAAGCCGTCCTCTCCGCCGATGGCAAACATTGGGTGCTCAATGGCGAGAAGATGTGGATCACGAATGCGAATTTCGCTGACGTCTTCATCGTCTTTGCCAAAGTGGATGGCGAAAAGTTCTCAGCGTTTATTGTCGAGAAAGATTTTCCTGGATTTTCAGTTGGAGCGGAAGAAAAGAAGATGGGCATTCGCGGCTCATCGACTGCGCCGCTCATTTTGAATGACTGCAAGGTTCCGGTGGAGAACCTGCTGGGAGAGATTGGCAAGGGACACATCATCGCATTTAACAGCCTGAACATTGGACGTTTCAAGCTAGGAGCGGGCGTGGTCGGTGGCGCGCGCAATGCTTTGACTAACGCAATCTCTTACGCGAAGGAACGCAAAGCCTGGGGAAAGAGCATCTCTGATTTCGGCTTGATCAAAGAGAAGCTGGCTAACATGGCCATCGGCGTTTACGTTGGCGAGGCGCTGGCATATCGCACCGTGGGAATGATCGAAACCATTCTTGCGGACATCGATAAGAATGCTCCCGACGCCGCTGTCCAGATCCGAAAGGGCATTGAAGAGTACGCCGTGGAATGTTCGATCCTCAAAGTCTGGGGTTCGGAGATGATCGACAGCGTCGTCGATGAAGTGGTGCAGATCTATGGCGGATACGGATTCGTCGAAGAGTATCCGGCAGAGCGCTCTTATCGGGACGCGCGTGTTAATCGCATCTTCGAGGGCACGAATGAGATTAACCGCATGATCATTACCGGATGGTTGATGAAGCGCGCCATGTCTGGCCAGTTGGCGTTGATGCCTGCCATCAAACAGTTGATGGACGAAGTCCTCGCCGGTCCGCAGATGGGGGAGTCGCTCGAAGGAGCTTTGGCCGCTGAGCGGACGATCACCGCCAACGCAAAGAAAGCGGGGCTGATGGTCTCGGGCGTCGCCATGCAGAAGTACATGATGGGTCTGCAAGACCAGCAGGAGATCATGGGCGCCATGGCGAACATGATCATCGAGGTCTACGCGATGGAGTCCGCCGTTCTGCGCACGCAAAAACTTATTGCGAGCAAGGGCGAAGCATCGTGCGAGACGGCCATTGCCATGACCCGCGCTTACATATCCGGCTCCATCGACAAGGTTGAATCGGAAGCCAAGCGTGTGCTCGCGGCGTGTGCTGAAGGCGACATGCTGCGGACGCAGATGGCCATCCTGCGCCGGCTGTTCAAGTACGAACCTCTGAATAGCATTGCCGCAAGGCAGCACGTTGCAGATCGCGTGATTGAAGCAGGGAAGTACGTGTTTTAGATCTCACTCGGGTGAGCCCACGACTGGTGGGCACACTTCCGATTGAGTAGCCAGCGACTAGTCTTACTCATCAGCGTAAGCTTGCTCCAAGCGTTTTATATCGATTTTGTTCATTTGAAGCATCGCCTGCATGACCCTGTTTGCTTTGGCACGATCTTTGTCTCTCAACAGCTTACCTAAGATTGAAGGGATGATTTGCCAGGACAGACCATATTTGTCTTTTAGCCAGCCGCACCGCTCCTCTTTCCCGCCTGCCGAAAGCTTCTCCCACAGCTCGTCTACTTCTTGTTGCGTCTCACAGTTTACGAAGAAGGATACGGCCGGCGAGAATGTGAATTGCGGCCCGCCATTCAGCGCGAAGAATTCTTGTCCATCGAGTTGGAATGTGGCGGACATTGCGTTTCCGTTTGGTCCTGGGGAAGCGCTCACGACTTTTGAATTCTTAAAGACTGAAACATAGAAGTTCGCGGCTTCTTCGGCTTTGCCGTCGAACCACAAGAACGGAGTGATTTTTTGCATATAGCTCTCCTCTTTTAACCTTTCGAATTTGCGAATCTGTTATTGGGTATGCCATCGACGCTGTAGAACTCCACCCAGCCACGCACAAGGCATCGAAGAGAGCGCCAGTAAAATGGGATACCAACTCGGGCCCAGGTTCATCGGAATCGCAGCTATCGCACCGGCGGTGCTCAGCGCGAGTCCTATCGCTCCGAGAACAATAGCGTGACGCATCGGATAACGCGGCGCGAGCCTTGCAGTGATGTAGCCTCCAACCACGCCGTACACGATCCGATAGCTCAGCGCCAGAAGATTCAATCTCGGGTCAAACATCGGTTCGGTCCAAGGTGGATACACCTTCATCACATGCAGCACTTGATCTGTGCCGAGTGAAAGAACGAAGATGGCAACAATCCCCGCGAACACCGCCCCGACGCTTCTCAGCATGCCTCGGGGCGGCGCATTTGTTTCTGTCGTTGAAATTGTCATTTGTCCTCCTGTGCCAGCGTTGACGCCAGCAATTCGGCAAGTTTGTCGTAGCTCTTAGCCACGCCCGTCTCCATGGGGGATTTAAGGACAGCGTCGCGAGTCTCCTTAGAGGAATAGAGCATCGTTGCCGTGAAAGTAGTCTTGCCGCCTTGCTCCACGAAGACGCTCGTTATCAGAGCCTCGCCTTCGTACCAGGGGTCGTCGAACAATTCGGTGTTCACTAGCCGCTTGGCAGGCACGATCTCGCGGTAGACCCCGCTCACTCCCATTTTCTTTCCATCACTGCCCTGCCATTCCCAACGATATCTTCCACCCACTCTCAGATCGATCTCGCAGACCGCCAGCGACCAGCCGCCGAATACTCCCAACCACTGCTTGACCAGTTCGGGCTTGGTGTAGGCATCGAAGACCAGCTTGCGTGGCGCGTCGAAGACGCGCGTCATCGCGATCTCGCGGTCAGACGGCGTAGTGATTTTCAGGTTTCCAACGTTTTTCATCTTGGGTCTCTCCTATCGTTTCCTGCGTACACGTTTTTTCTGTTTGGCTTTCATTTCGTTGTTCTTCATCTCGTCTAAAAGCGCGTCCAGCCGCTGGAAGCTCGCTTCCCAATATTGGCGATATCGTTCCAGCCATTCATTCGCTTCCGCGAGCGGTTTCGCTTCGAGCCGGCGCGGACGTCGCTGCGCGTCGCGACCGCGCGAAATCAGGCCGGCACGCTCCAGTACCTTCAAATGCTTGGAGATTGCTGGCTGGCTCATCGCAAATGGCTCCGCCAGCTCTGCCACTGACGCCTCACCGGACGCGAGCCGGGCGAGGATTGCCCGCCGCGTGGGATCAGCCAGTGCCGCGAAGGTCGCGTCGAGGTGCTCGGGTGGCATCTGTCCATAACCTATAGGTTGCATAACTGAATGGTAATATACGTAAGCAGTGGATCGACTGTCAAGCATCGGATCAAATTATTTTCTTCGATTACCTATGCTGCTTGCGATGGAGTGGAGGTAGCCATTCGTCGGCAGGACTCGGCACATCGGCGACACTCTTCCGCGCAGCGAATCATCATCTCGTCGTCCTTGAAATGCTCACAGCTGACTGCGCAGCTCACACAGACGTCGGCGCAGACGGCGCAGGTTTTGAAATAGAGTTCAGATCCGCGCAGCATGAAATTCGCGCAGGTCTGGCATATCTCGACGCAATCTGCCAGCAGACGCATATGGAATTCCTCCGCGTGTTTGCCGCCCTTCTGCAGGCAATAGCCAGTGGTTTCAATGCACAAGCTGTGACACTTCAGGCATTCTTCAATGCAATTGCGCATTTCCGGGGAGATGGGGCTCATGGTCGCTCCTGCTTGATATCGACGTTCGATGTTCAACAAATGTGCGGAGAAGTCCGAGCAGAGCCGGATAAGGAGCAGCACAGCAGAGGAGCAGGCAACGGCAAGCAGTCCTTGTTCTCTCTAACTAGATTCAGTGATCGGGCGCCATGGCCCAATTCTTTATCGGAGGCACTTTTATGCAGGATAGTTCGATCCAGGAAATTACAAAGCGTGGTGTCGGCGAGAATTGGAAGAAAGCCCTGATGATTGGGTCATTCACTGCGGCAGCTATTTTGCTGCTTACCGGACGGCGTCCCGCGGGTTTTGCGTTGGCGGGCATTGGAGTGGCCACCCTAGCGGCCGAACATCCTGAAAAGCTCGAGCAATTCTGGAATTCAGCCCCGGAGTATCTGGAAAAGGGTTCACGACTGGTCAATGGGGTTGGCGACTTCGTCGAGAGGATTGCCCAACAGAGTTCCAGGTTTCATGCAGCGCGCGAACGCAGCTCTCACGATTACGTCAGCTAAAGTTCGATCCCCAACTTTTCGCGGCCTTCCGGGCTGATGCGTTCCGGGCCCCATTGCGGGGTCCAAATAAAATTCACCGCGGCGCTTTGCACGCCCGGAAGCGCTTCCACCGTCTTTCTTACCGAATCTCCGATGGTGACATGGGACGGACACCCGGGCGAAGTCAGCGTCATGTCGATTTCAACATCTTCCAGCGGCTCGGTTGGCGCTGGCGCCAATTCCGACGCCATCTGCATCGCAGGCTTCAAGCGGACTTCGTACACTAACCCCAAGTCCACAATGTTCACCGGAATCTCCGGATCGTAAACGTCCTTTAATGCTGTGCGAACCTGTTCTTCTGTTACTGCCATGCTTAAACCCTCTCTAACAGTGTAATGGAGCGGACGCGGTATTGGTCTTGGTGCTACTA
>JAOAPL010000224.1 GCA_025462925.1 Acidobacteriaceae bacterium | reverse complement strand
TCGTGATTTGGGTGCCCCACCCTAGCTCCGCTAGGGTGGGATTGGAAATCTAAATAGCAAGGGTGCCCACCCTGAAAATTGAAATTCTCGGGTGGTGCAGAGCCTGCCCTGAGCGAAATCGAAACGGACCTAAGCCTTTCATAAACTCGGGTGGCGCAGGCCTTCAGGCCTGCATTAACTCCCATTGAAACCCGGGGCTTTAGCCCCTGAGGTTCAAAACGCGTCAATCCCCGTAATACTCGACCCAATGATCAATGTATGAATATCATCCGTCCCCTCATACGTTTTCACAGATTCCAAATTCATCATGTGACGCATGATCGGATAATCATCCGCAATCCCATTCGCGCCCAGGATGTCGCGCGCCAATCGTGCACACTCCAGTGCCATCCACACATTGTTCTTCTTGATCATCGAAATGTGTTGATGTTGGACTTTGTCCTTGTCCTTCAACCGTCCAACTTGCAAGGCGAGCAGTTGCCCTTTGGTGATCTCAGTCACCATCCATGACAACTTCTGCTGCACCAATTGGTGAGATGCGATGGGCTGGTCGCGGAATTGCTTGCGTACCTTCGCATATTGCAGCGCGGTGTCATAGCAGGCCATCGCCGCGCCGATCCCTCCCCAGCCGATCCCATACCGCGCCTGGTTCAAGCACATCAGCGGCGACTTCAATCCGCCCGACTTCGGCAGCATCGCCGACGCAGGCACCCTAACATCCTGCAGCGACAGCCCCGATGTCACCGACGCCCGCAGCGACCATTTCCCATGCACATCGTCGGCTTTGAATCCCGGCGTCTTTGTCTCCACCAGAAATCCGCGGACGCGATTGTCTTCGTCTTCCACCTTCGCCCAGATGATCGCAATGTCCGCAATCGATCCCGAGGTGATCCACATCTTCTCGCCGTTCAGGATGTAATCGTCGCCGTCTTTCTTCGCGCGTGTGCGCATCCCACCCGGGTTCGACCCGAAGTCCGGTTCCGTCAGACCAAAGCAGCCAAGCTTTTCGCCTTTCGCCAATTGCGGAAGCCACTTGTCTTTCTGTTCATCGCTGCCAAACGCATAGATCGGATACATCACCAGCGCCGATTGCACGCTCACGAATGACCGCAACCCGCTATCGCCGCGTTCCAACTCCTGCGTAACCAGCCCGTACTCTACGTTCGACATCCCCGCGCAGCCATATCCCTTAAGATTGGCCCCAAAAAATCCAAGCTCGCCCATCTCCGGCACCAGTTCGCGCGGGAACCGGCCCTCGCGATTGCACTGCTCGATAATAGGAATGATCTTTTCTTCCACCCACTTGCGGGTGTTGTCGCGGACTAGTATCTCGTCTTCGCTCAGCAGGGAATCGAACTCAATAAAATCTACTCCCTTGAACTTGAATACAGGCATGATTTCTCTCTTCTATGTCTTTAGAACTGCTACGTCCTTTAAGGATGACGATTCCAGTGTGGCACAGCCGCCCTCGGCTGTGCGCTAGCCCGACTGCTCGGAGCTGCGGCCATACAAGAACTGCGCACGCGTAAGGCAAACTCTAAAGGTTAAACGAGGGGCAAAGGTAGGTCAAACAACCGAGTACCCGGGGTGCCCCACGTTCGCGAAGCTAACGTGGGGGTCTTAGCCACCGCATCCTAAGCTGTTAATCCTTGCATATCCGTGCAAATCCGTGTCATCCGTGAAATCCGTGGCAAGCTTTTGCCTTTAACTTGAAACTTGAAACTCCAAACTGCTTCATGCATACTTCTCAGAGATGGAAATCATCGCAGTCATCCTCCCCAAGATACTGGTCGTCATCGCCGCCTTCGGCGCAATCGGATGCCTGCTCGTCATCCCCATAACTGCCACGCAGATTTTGAAGGTAGCGTTCGAAGAAGACAACCTACAAGAGCTGAGCGGAAAAGCGCCAATGAACGAACCGCAAATCCCCCCATCCACCGCGTCTTAGGTTAGGGTTTTCCTATCACTCTGCAAGCCATTCGCACAAGCCTCGAGCATTCCAACGCCTGATCCGTGCAAATCCGTGCCATCCGTGAAATCCGTGGCAAGTGTTTGCCTTTGACTAGAAACCAGAAACGAGAAACTAGAAACCGCCTTTTAACTCATCCAGCGCATACTTCGTGCCCCGCCACGTCACTCCGCCTTGCGACAGCACCAGCCACGTCGACTTCATCAGCGTATAAATCACCAACACCGCCCCAACCGGATGTGCAAAAAAATACATCGGCGGCACCTTCGATTTTCGCGACATCCCTCCATACAATCCCGCAATCGCCACCAGCGCCAGCCCGTATCCTGTCTTCGACCATCCCGGCGCTACTAGCACTCCAATGAATGGAACGATATTGATGTACGCCAAACCAATCACGGCTGCCGCCGCGATCCACCACTTGAAGCGCATCAATGCGAAAAAATTCTTGGTAAGGTTTCCCATAACGCCCATTGCACCCTTCGCCCAATGAAGGCTGATCAGTTCGTTTCCGAATACAATCCGTTGTGCCAATCGATTTTCCTTCACCGTTTTTCCCAGCCATAGGTCATCCACCACTTCAAGGCGCATCGCCTCATACGTTCCGATTTTCTCGTAGGCGCTCTTGCGGATCATGTTGAACGCGCCCACTCCGAGGAAGTCGAACGCATCCGGATCAGACACCTTCCACGGACGGTTCCCAAACACAAACATCGCCTGGAAGAATCCGATCATCATCCGCTCGCCCGCGCTCTTCATGATCATCGTTGGGAACAGGACGAGGTGATCTGCTCGCGAATGTTCAGCGTATGCCACCGCCCGCCGCAAAGTGTCCGCACGGTAAACTACATCGCCATCAGTGAACAGGATCCACTCTCCCGTCGCTTGCGCTGCCGCCGACCACATCGCGTGGGTCTTGCCAAGCCATCGCGCTGGAAGTTCCGCCACGTGGATCACGCTCAGCTTATCCTTTGCCGCTTCTGTGGCCGCGATCCGATCCATGATCTCGCCTGTGCTGTCCGATGAACGGTCATCCACCGCAATCACTTCATAATTCGGATAGTCCGCCGCCAGCAGGGAACTGAGACATTCTCCGATTCCATCTTCTTCATTTCTCGCGGGAACAACCACGCTCACTCGCGACTGGATCCGAGCGACATCCCCCGTAGCGTCCCACTCCGCACGCGTGATGTCATCCACCTTCGGCATTCCGATCGCGGCGCCCACCATCCGCCACACCCACACCGCTCCCAACACTCCTCCGGCAATGTTATGAAATGTGTGCATCAATCCAGTGTACGTGTTCACCCATTCGTACAGGCAATCGCTCCAAATGTCCTTCTATAACCAGATTCGACCCAGAGATAACGTCGGCCAACGATTGGGGGAAGAGTGACAATCGCAAGATACGGCCAAAGATCGCAGCGCCCCTCTCCAGCGCCATAGGCGCGGAATGTTTATAGCCCACCGCGTAAGCGGTGGGTAAGCGACAATAAAATCCGCAGCGCCGTAGGCGCGACAGCTTCTAAGGTTTTTGTGACTGGTGTGTGCGGGATGGCCATCCCGGCTGGAATTCCACACGCATTGTGCTTGTCTTTTCTTTGTGCCCCTTCGTGCCTCTTTGTGTCCTTCGTGGTTCAAGGTTGATCTCGCTGGGAACGTCACAACTATTGACGACTGAATGCTGAATGCTAAGTGCTAAGTGCTAAGCACCGCATCTCCTCTCGCTTCTCGCGCTTTTGTTTCATCCACCATGACCAACAAAATCAGCCCAAGAACAAAAAACGTGATTAACGAAAGGATCGCCAACCTTGCCGACTTGGAGAAATGTGTGATTGCGGCGAAAGCCCACGGCCCCCAGATCGCGGAGAACTTGGTGAACACCGTGTAGAAGCCAAAGAACTCGGCGCTTGATTCTTGCGGGATCATCGATCCGTAGTACGACCGGCTCAGCGCTTGCGTTCCGCCCATCGCCAATCCCACGATCATTCCCAGCGTGAAGAATTCTCTTACCGTGTTGATGAAGTAGGCATAGATCACCACGCCTGCCCAGATCAGTAGTCCGAAGATGATGGTGCGCTTGGTGCCAAAGCGGTCGGCGATCTTGCTGAACCCCAAAGATCCCCAGATCGCCACAAACTGGATGATCAACAACGTCAGCATCAATGACGACGCCGGCAGATGCAGCTCATTCGTTCCGTAGATCGTGGCCATATTGATCACGGTCTGAATGCCTTCGTTGTACATCATGAACGCCAGCAAGAAGATCACCAGATGCCGATACTGCGCCGCCCGTATCGCCGTATGCCACGTCCGCGAAATCCCCAATGACAAATACGCCAGCCACTCCGGACGCCCACGCTGGTCCTCCGGCAACTCCACATTCACTGGCGGCTCATGAACAAACTTCAGGCAATACAGGGTGAACGCTGCCCACCACACTCCAGACATTGCGATCCCGATTCGCGCCGCGTGTTCCTTAGTCAATCCAAACTTGTCATGAAGGGACACCAGGCCCAGCGCGATCGCAAATTGCAGGCCGCCGCCTACGTATCCGTACGCATAGCCTTTGCCGGAGACATCGTCCATCTTCTCTTCACTGGCAATGTGCGGGAGGAAGGCGTCATAAAACACGTTTCCATTTACGAAACCAACTTGTGAGATCAGGAAAAAGAAAAGTGTCTTGAAGACGTCGCCTGAATGGCAGAAATAAATAAGCGTGCAGAAGAGGGAACCTGTGTAGGCGAATGCAGTCAGAAACTTTTTCTTCGACGCGGAAAAGTCCGCGATCGCGCCCAGCACCGGCGCAAACAGGAAGCTGAGCACGCCCGCCAGTCCAACTACAAATCCCCAAAGCGTGTCCGCCCGGAAATTCTTCCCGAAGATCACCGCACCGTGTTCGCCCACCACCGTGCTGGCGAAAAAGATCGGAAGCAGCCCTACTGCGGTGGTGATGTAGGCCGAGTTGGCCCAGTCATACATACACCAGCCAAAGATTGTCTTGGGATCATCCTTGGCAGGCGACTGCGCGGCAACCTGAAGTTTTGGCATTAGGGCGAGAATAGCAGCGCTTCAGCAAGATGGGAATGCGATTATTGCTCGAAGCCGCTTGGGCGCCCTTCGTAGCGCCGGGGTCTCGCCGGCTGTCCTGTGGGCATCTTGCCCACAGTGATGAAAACAGCTTTCAGGAAGCACAGTCGAAGGATCCCCAAACTCCGCAAAGTGCTAGCCCTTGACCCAATTCCATAATCAATCCGCTTTCTTTGTGCCCCTTCGTGCCCCTTTGTGTCCTTCGTGTTTCAAGGTTTTGAACTTCGCTGGCAACACCACAACCACTGGCCACTGAATGCTAAGTGCTGAATGCTGCTCCTGAGCGCAGCAAAGGATCCCCATTCCTCTGCAAGCTGCTTGCACAGTCCACTCTCATCCCGACCGGAGCGCAACACAGGGACCTCGCCGTGGACTTTTCATTTTGCTTTATCCGTGTAAATCCGAATTCATCCGTGAAATCCGTGGCAAGCTCTTGCCTTTGCTTTCGGTTTTAACGGAAACCAGAAACCAGAAACTAGAACCGAGAAACCGCCTTTCTCGGCCACCTTGCCTCCACCTTCGTCCCAATCCCTCCCCGCGGACGGAAATCCCCTTCCACCACCGCCCAGACTGGTTTGGCCGCGCGCACCACGTCTTCCAATACTTGGTTCACAATATTTTCCTGAAAGATCCCCAGGTTGCGATATGTGAACAGATATTCCTTCAGCGACTTCAATTCGAGGCACGCCTTTTTCGGCATGTATCGGATCTTCAATTCGCCAAAATCCGGCAACCCTGTTTTCGGACACACCGACGTGAACTCCGGAATATCGATCACAATCTCATAGCTGGGGAACTGGTTGGGCCATGTTTCGATATCCGGGAATTTCGTGTCCAGGCCTGATTTTGCGTGGTCTTCGGTGTAGCGCGGGCTTTTTGGCATGCAATGATTATATCCAGCAGCTCCCTATCTGGCGTTTCTTAGCGCCTGAAATCCCCTTTACCCGCGCCCGCTAATGGCAACAGCACACCTCGGGGGACAATCCTATTTACAGAACCTTTTTGGAGGATCTCTATGCACGTACTTTGGTGGATTGTCGTAGGACTGATCGCAGGATGGGCAACAGGCAAGATCATGCGCGGCAGCGGTTATGGCCCTGTGATGGATATTCTCGTCGGTATCGTCGGAGCACTCGTCGGCGGATGGATCATGAGAGCGCTGGGCTTCGCCGGACAAGGCGGGACGCTCTACACCATCATCGTGGCCATAATCGGCGCAGTCATATTCACATGGCTGCTCCGTCTGATCACCGGAAACCGCGACACCGGAGCCGGAAACATTCGTCGCGCCGCATAAATTTTGCGGGAGATTAGCGGTTCCGACCGCACTGGAATGAGCAACGCCCGTGCGGTCGAACTCGCTTCGGTTTTGTTTGTAGCAGGTCCAGCTCTGGGCCTTTGGTATCGCCTCGCTCATCTAAGCAACTGAATAAGATCTTGTGCGCCTGGAGGAATTATGAAAAAGGTCACCAGCGTGGGATTAGCTCTCTGTATTTGCTTGCCGATTTTCGCCGTGGCCCAAGCCCAGAATCCACCTGCTCCCAAGCAGACCAAAGCCGCTTCCAATCAAGCCCAGAATGCTCCGGCTTCCAATCAACCCCAAGCGACCAGGACCCTCGTCATCAACGGACAAGCCGTTCCCGGCGCTGCTGTCCAATTCAACGGACGCACTTACGCGGACATCTTCGCTTTCTCCCAACTCACCGGCGCTACTATTCACGTGTTGCCGGACCGCATCGTTCTAACTCTGCCCGGAGCCGGAGCAAACGCTGCCACCCCTGAAGCTTCCGCACCCAGAAACCCTCAGGCTCTATCCAGGGATTTCGCCCGCGCTGCTATCGCCCACCTCGCCGACCTTCGCGAATGGAGGAACGCGGTTGAGACCGTTGTCAGCATAGGCGCTCCGGAAAGCCTTCAGGTAAACAATATGTTGCGGCAACATCGCAACCGCGCCGAAGAGAGCCTTCGACTGGCCGGTGTTGCCGCTTCGACTCCCGCCGACAGAACCGCTTTGCAGCTCTTACAAACCGAGTTCTCTTTCCTCCAGCAGTGGGACAGCGCCGCCGCCCAAGCGCGCCAGAATCTCGACGCTTCGTACAGTGTCGATCCAGACTCATTCCAAAACGATCCTCTCCTCGCCAAGATCAACAACTGCGACTACTTCTTGAGCGACATGCTCTCCAGTGGCACCTTCTTCGACAGCGGAGCCTGCCGATAGACTCATTGCGCTGGGGTGCCCCACGTTCGCGAAGCTAGCGTGGGGACGTTGCTTTTCAACGACAAACGAGAAACGAGAAACCGCTTTACGCCGCTGCCATTTCCTTCATGCGTTTCTGCATCTCCTCAGACGACACGTCTTCCTTATGCGTCGCGATCGACCACACATGACCGAATGGATCTGTGATGGTTCCACTCCGGTCGCCATAGAATTGGTCCTTCACTGGCCTGACTGGTTTGGCGCCTTTCGCTACAGCCTTCTCGAAGACTGTATCCACATCCCCGACATATAACATCAGGCTGACAGGAGAGCCGCCCAGCGCTTGCGGGTTCTTGTATCCCATCTGTGGCATCTCATCGGCGAGCATGATCGGTGAATCCCCGATCTTTATCTCTGCATGCGCCACTTTGCCATCCGGCATTGGAAAGCGCATCAATTCCTTTGCTCCAAAAACATCTTTGTAATACTCGATAGCTTTCGCGGCACCCTGAATTATCAAGTAGGGTGTTACAGAATGGTATCCGTCCGGAATAGGTTTCACGTTTGTGCCTGCCATAAACACTCCTCATCATCAAAAATTTTTCTGATATTACCTCATTTTCAGAGCCCATTCCCGCTCTGGCCAGAGCTGCTGGATTTCCTCAATTGTGAACGAACCGAAGCTCTTGCTTTTGACTTTGAAACGCGAAACGCGAAACCGATTTTATGGGGGCCCCATCTGTGACGAAGTCACAGGTGGGCGAGCGTGGCTTCAGCGACACAGGTCGCGAAACCCGACTCCGAAAGAAATGTTTCCTCCGTGCTCTCCGTGGTTCAAGCTCTTGCTTTTGACTTTGAAAACGAGAAACCAGAAACGAGAAACCGGAAACTGATTTCCATCACTTCACAATGTTTCTGCCGAAGTTGAAGGCCGGGCCCACAGAAAACCGAGTCGTCCATCGGCTCTTCTGCAACAGATCGCTGAACAAGTGATCGTGTACCAGGTCCGCTTGCACACGCACCGCGAGATGTTTTGAAAAGAGCAGGTCTGCGCCTCCGCCGAATCCATAAAATCCGGTCCAGTCCGTCTTGTTACCCGAGGGCGCCAGTTGTGCTGCGATGGCAGTTGCAATGGGGTCAGCGGGATGCGGAGTTGCAACCTCATAAATCGCACCGATCGAAGGCCGGACAAAAAGCGTTATCTGCGAAAGCCCCCGATACGAGAACTGCGGTCCGGCAGCGAAAGTTTGGGTTCTGGAATGAGTCGGGACGGACAATGAGAAACCAGGAGGCAGCAATCCCGCACTTGCCAACTGTTGCAACTGCGCGCCCAATTGCAATTGCAGCGCCGGCGTAAGCAGGTCCGATGTAAGGTTCAAGTCACCTGCCGAGATGCTGTAATCGAAGCCAAGCGAGTACCACGTCTTTGGCCTGACGCCGATTTGAAACTCGAAACCGTTTTCAAATAGGCCAACCGACGGGCTGTTGAGGAATGAGTATCCAGCAAAGACGTCATAGCGCGAGACGTATTCCTGTTGCCCAAGAGCCGACGACGTCAGCAGAACCAAAGCGACAGCGAATCTGATGAGAGTACACATTGGTACTCTGTGTGAATGCTGAGACCAGTGTGAAGTTGCACCATGTCTGAAAGTTGTCATCGAATGAGCCGGCGACAGTAACAAGAGCACTTCTCCTTAGAACTCCACCTTCGTTCTAAATCCGAAGACGACAGCATGATTCGGACCGCCTCCGGCATTGGCGTAATACTGCACCACCGGCTGCAGAAGAAGCATCGGTGCAGGATCCAGCAGCACGTTGAACTCGAAAGCGTTCTCGCTCTTCGGAGCCATTCCAGGAGTGAAGAACTGCGAACTCAGGCTGTTTCGCACATAGCCCAATGACATCGTATTGTGAATGCGCAGGGGAAGTGGTTCATTGAATCGCAGCCCTGCTGTGAGCAGCGTGTTGTTGCGGTTAATGCTGGGAGGACTCCAGTCATAGGCAAACGTCGCATCCAGACCTTTTCCGCCTCTCGGGTCCACACGCCAAAGTGCCTGGCTCGCCATCCAGTACAACAGGAAGTTTCCTGACCGAGGTGTTGCACTCCCGGGCGCAGAAAATTTTCCGGGATTGTAAGAAGCGCCGAACTGATACAGGCCGGAATATCCCTTTCGGGTTTCGACGTTATCCATCGCCCGAACAGACGATGCCTTCTTTCCCGGAGTGAAGCCGATCTCAGAAACGCTCACCGGAGCTCCACGGAACTGCGGAACGAATCCAGTGAGGTTATGCGAAAAAGGCGCCCGGTCCGCTGCGAGAACCATCGATTTCACATAAAGGTGGGGAATCGGCACAAAGCGGACTTCCATGGCTGGCGTCGATGGAGGATCGAAAGATTCAAACGTGTTGGAGAGGTTGCCTAACGCATAACCCATCGGCTCGAAGATGAAGGACGTAGCATAGTGCTGGGTCCCGTAAAAATCTTGACCCGCAAATTGACCAATGCGAGCTGTGATGCGCTCGTTATGCCATCGCTTCTCGATCCACCAGGAATCGAGTCGAAAAGTATTCTGGCTGGACATTCCACTTGGGCTCGTCAGAAGTCCCAAGTCTTGCCCCAGATTGCCTCCTGCCTGCCAAACCGCAGTGATATGGAAGTACAACCCACGCTGCTCTGTAAGCGCGCCGAAATCGATATCTATCGTTCCCCGGAATCTGTTCCAACTCGCGAATCGCTCTGGCTGCACGCTCTTGAGGTTCCAGAGGGAATCGCTAATGTATTGCAAGTCAAATCGCACTCCGCGATCAAGGAGGCGTGTCCGCTCCCCACCCCATTGACCCAGCAAGTGCCCGTGCGGACCTTGGCCGGTCTCGTGGCTGTCTGGTCCGCTGAGCGTTTCATCTAGCTGCAGCGCAAGGCAGCACTGGGCCGCAATAACGAAAATGCAAGCGCCGTACCCACACCAAAGTCTCATGCCGCCTTACTTACCGGCGCTGTTTCCACCTTGTACTCTGGCTTGTAGACATGGCGACGAATGAACCCCACCATATCGCTAGGGCGATCTACCCTGGCCAAGCCGGAGTCGAAGACCTGCTTCGCCACGCGCGCAGCCGTCTGAATTTCGGTCTCTAAAATGTTCGACTGCAGTGGGTACAGGAGTCCCTGCTTGAGCAACTCGGGTGGCACCTGGTCCGCCACCGCCTGCCCGGCCTCGATGAACATCTCATCTGTGACTCGCTTAGCCTGCGTCGCGAAGATTGCCATTCCGATCGCCGGGAATATGTAGAAGTTGTTCGCCTGTCCCGGTAGAAATGTCTGTCCGTTGTAGTGGACTGGTGGGAACTGCACGCCGGCAGCGTAGATCGCCTTGCCCTTGGACCATGTGTAGGCTTGTTCTGGCGTGCACTCGGCTTTCTCGGTCGGATTCGACAGCGCAAGGATCACCGGACGCTCATTGATCCTCGACATACTTTCAACAACTTTCTGGTTGAAGGCGCCACCTATCGTGCTCACGCCGATGATCGTTGTCGGCTTGATGCTCTCGATCGCAGCGACGAAATCCCGTGTCGGCGCGTGCTGGTGTGCATACGGCTTTTGGAAGTCGAGGAGGTCCTTGCGGGTCGTCTCCAGCAGGCCGTTGATGTCGAACATGTAGACCCTTGATTGCGCTTCTTTGAGCGACATGCCTTGCTGAACGAGTGCAGAACAGAGCAGGTCAGCAAGGCCAATAGCAGCTGAGCCCGCGCCCAGGAACAGGTACTTCTCGTCCTTCAGCTTTTTGCCTTTGAGCTTGGCCGCATTGATCATGCCAGTAAGCACTATGCCCGCTGTGCCTTGTACGTCGTCGTTATAGATGCAGTACTTGTCGCGATAACGTTGGAGCAAGTGCACGGCGTCCGCGTCCAATCTTCAAAGTGAACGCAGCATTTCGGAAACACCTCCTGTACCGCCTCCATGAACTCATCGACAAACGAAAATAGCTCTTCGGTCGACGGGCGGGTTTTGCGCATGCCCAGATATAACGGGTCGTGCAGGTACTGCTCGTTATTAGTGCCCGCGTCGAGATACATTGGAAGAAGATATTGCGGCGGGACTCCAGCGCACGCCGTGTAGAGCTGCAGCTTGCCGATCGGAATACCCGCGCCGTTTGCACCGAGATCGCCAAGTCCGAGGATCCGGCCGCCGTCGGTGACGCAAATGAACCGAACGTCTTTCTGTGGCCAGTTTTTCAAGACCTCCTTCACCTTACCGCGGCGGCTGATCGAGAGATACATGCCACGCGCTTGGCGGTAGATGTGGCCGAACTTCAGGCAGGCCTCACCGATGGTCGGGTCGTACACAATCGGGAGAAATCGCGCTGGGTCCGACATGACGGTTCGGTAGAAGAGCGTTTCGTTATGGTCGAGCAGATTGATGAGGTAGATATAGCGATCAAGGTCCGTGTGTTGGTGGCCGAGCTGCATCATCACGCGTTGCAGCTGTAGGTCCTCGGTTTCTGTTATGTCGGGTAAGAGGCCAATGAGGCCGAGCTCCTGCTTTTCGGCTTCAGTGAAGGCGGTGGATTTGTTAAGCGATGGATCTTGGAGCAAATCGATTCCGTGTTTATTGGTCGTCATATCTTTTCCCTTCACTCCTCATAATTTTCGTGATGGAGTGCGCGACGTTGAAGATGATCAGAGGCTGGAATGATCGTCGTCGGCTTGTTAATCGCGATACCGCAACGAAATCCCACGTCGGCGCGTGCTTGTGTACATACGGCTTTTGGAAGTCGAGAAAGTCCTTGCGGGTGGTCTCCATCAGACCCAAACGGAATGCAGCTCACCATTGAGTGTCCACGGCGTGTGTTGAACCAGAGCGGGTATCGGACTATTGTTTATGCGTTTCTCACAAGGGAGGACCATCCATGACAGCCACGCGCCAAGAGACGACAGCCATGCGCCAAGAGACGGACAGCCTGGGGGTTGTCGAGGTTCCTGCCGACAAATTATGGGGCGCGCAAACGCAGCGCTCCCTCGAGCATTTCAGCATTGGTAAGGATTTGATCCCGCGAGAAATGATCACGGCTTATGCCACCCTGAAGAAGGCGGCGGCCATTGCGAACCATGATGACAAGAGACTTGGCGACGAGCAGTATAGGCTCATCGTTCAGGTCTGCGACGAGATCCTCGCAGGTCAGCATCATGACATGTTCCCACTGCACGTCTGGATGACTGGCAGCGGTACGCAGTTCAACATGAATGTCAACGAAGTGATCTCGAACCGCTGCTGTCAGATCGCCGGCACACCGCTTGGCTCCAAGAAACCTGTTCATCCCAACGACGACGTCAACATGGCACAGTCCTCCAACGATTCGTTTCCTTCAGCGATGTCTATCGCCGCAGCTGTCAACG
>JAOAPL010000219.1 GCA_025462925.1 Acidobacteriaceae bacterium | reverse complement strand
GCGCTCGCAAAAGCGGGGCTCGATTCGTTGATGGAAGAAGAGCGGCTGGGAGCGTTGGTCATCCAGTTTCCCATCTCATTCAAGAACACGAATGAGAACCGCAATTACCTGAATACTCTGCTCGAACCCTTTGCTGCCTACCCGAACGTAGTCGAAGTCCGTCATGCGAGTTGGAACAATGAAGGCATTTTGCGGTACTTCGGCGAGAAGGGCATCGCGTTCTGCAATATCGACCAGCCGCATCTAGGCAAGTCGCTGCGTGGCACCGAGCATGTGACGTCGAATATCGGATATGTCCGCTTGCACGGGCGAAATTACGATCAGTGGTTTCAGTCCGACAATCGCGATGACCGTTACAACTACCTTTATACCGAGAAAGAATTGCAGGGCTGGAAACAGAAGATCACTACCATCGCGGCGAAGGCGGAAAAGACATTTGTGGTCGCCAACAACCACTTCCGGGGCCAAGCTGCCGTGAATGCGCTGCAATTGAAGAGCATGCTCAGCGGCGATGACAGAGTCCCAATTCCGGAAACCCTTGCCAGAAGCTATCCCGTGCTGGAAAGCATCGCTGCCTGACCTTATTTACGGAACTAATGCACCATTACCTTCGTAATCTTGTCATGAGCAGGCAAATGGGAAAAGATATTCACGACGCTAACTAAGATTCGTTTGCCCCGTCTTATAGGTTGTGACAAGGATTGGTTCTAAGGAGAAAGAAAAATGAGCAGCATCACTGCAAAGATTGAGAATTTGATGGACGCAAAGTACAACGATTATCTTGATAACGGCTTTCTGCGTATGGGCCTTACCACGGTGATGTTTAGCGTGTGGCTGTTTGCCGGCGTTGCCATCTTGAAGTTTGCATTGTAAGCGGGAGGGAAGCAGCCAATCGCGGCGTGCTTCCCAGTAGTGGGCAAAGAAAAACCCGCGCATTCTTTCTTGCGCGGGCCAAGAACAAACTCCCAACAAGCTACGCTTTCACTGCAACTTCCTGAGCTACTTTTTTGTCGGCGCTGTAATGTGAGTCCACATATTCGTCCAGAATCTTGATGAACTCAGGGACAATGTTGTCGCCCTTCAAGGTAACAAAGAGTCGGCCATCGACATAGACCGGCGCTTTCGGTTCTTCGAAAGTTCCCGGCAGTGAAATGCCGATGTTAGCGTGCTTCGATTCGCCGGGGCCGTTGACGATGCAACCCATCACTGCCAACTTCATTTCTTCCACGCCTGTGTAAGTCTCTTTCCAGACCGGCATCTGCTTGCGTGTGTAACTCTGGATCTTTTCCGCCATCTCCTGAAAGAAGGTGCTGGTGGTACGTCCGCATCCCGGGCACGCCGTGACTTGCGGAGTGAAACTGCGGATGCCGAGCGACTGCAATATCTGCTGCGCGACGGTGACTTCTTCCGTGCGGTCGCCATTCGGCGCGGGCGTGAGGGAAACGCGGATCGTGTCGCCGATGCCCTCCTGCAATGCCAAAGCCAGTGCTGCGGAGCTGGCGACAATTCCTTTTGCTCCCATACCGGCTTCGGTGAGTCCCAGGTGCAGTACGTATTCGCAGCGCTTCGCCAGTTCGCGATAGACATCGATCAAGTCCTGCACGCCGCTGACTTTTCCACTCAGTATGATCTGGTCTTTGCGAAGTCCGTATTTCAGCGCGAGGTCGGCGGAGTTGAGCGCGCTCACGACCATCGCTTCCATCATCACATCGCGCGCGTCTTTGGGCTCGGCGAGACGGCTGTTCTCATCCATCATCTTCGTCAGCAGCGCCTGATCGAGCGATCCCCAATTCACGCCGATGCGCACGGGACGCTGGTTCTCGACCGCGACCTCGATCATGGTGCGGAAATTCTCGTCGTCCTTTTTACCAATGCTGCAGTTGCCGGGATTGATGCGGTACTTGGCCAAAGCCTGCGCGCAAGCCGGATACTTCTTCAGGAGGAGGTGGCCGTTGTAATGGAAGTCGCCGATGATGGGAGTGTTGATCCCCATCTTCGCCAGGCCTTCCACGATGTGAGGCACGGCTTGGGCAGCAGCATCATTGTTAACGGTTACGCGAACCAACTCTGATCCGGCCCGCGCCAGCGCGGCAATCTGCTTGATGCTTCCGGGGATGTCGGCAGTATCGGTGTTGGTCATTGACTGCACCACAATCGGTGCACTGCTTCCGACCAGGACGTTGCCAATGCGTACAGTTGGCGTTTTTCTACGAGTGATTGTGGCCATGAGGACTGCCCAATTTTACCATGCAGAGCAGGCCGAAAGAACTAAGCAGAATTCCCCTAGGCAAGGCGCGCACAAAACAAAACACCCGGACGAATCCGGGTGTCAGTCTCAGAAATGAGCGGCGATCAGGGCAGGTATTTGGAGAATACCGGCAGCTTGGTCACGTCGTTGTACACCACTGCTACGGCAAATAGCACAAGGAAGACGAAGGCGGTCTGGTAGATGCGTTCTTTGATGCGCTGGTCGATATCGCGGCGTATCACGCTTTCTATCAAGGTAAGCAGGATCAGTCCACCATCGAGGATGGGGATCGGCATCAAATTGAAGATGCCCAGGTTCAAGCTGATGGCGGCCATCAGGTTCATCAGCGGAGTCCAGCCTTCTTCGCGGGCAGCTTCCCCGGCGACCCGCGCGATGCCTATGGGGCCGTCAATCTGTTTCATCGAAACCTTGCGCTCCGCCATCTTCTGGACCAGTTCGACGAGAAGGAAAGCGAACTTCTTGTTCTGTTCAAGCGAACGATTGAAGGCTTGCGCAAAGGGCAGCTTCTGATGCTCAACGGGCATTGAAGCAAAACCCAAACGGAATCGTTTAGTGCCGCCGCTCTCAGAGATGACCGGTGTCACTGTGGTCTTGAATTCGTTACCTGCGCGATTGATAGTGAGTTCAACAGGAGCGCCATTGGCTTGCGCGAGAAAATCCTGGATGGGAGGAACGGAATCAAAGTGCTTGCCATTCAGCGCGGTGATCTCGTCTCCAATCTTCACGCCGGCTTTCGCCAGGGGCATGTCGAGTTCGAGAGTCGTAACCTTGATCGGCTGTTGCGGCCCTAATCCGGTAGTACCTAATTCATTCGGACCGGAAGGCTCAGGCCTGAGGCTGAGCGTCAGCGTCTTCCCATTGCGATCGATGGCCATGCTAACTGGCTCGCGCGTGCTGAGCATGGTCTGGATGCTGACGTCTTCCCAAGTGGGATTTTGAGTGTTGTTGACGCGCGTGATCAGGTCGCCGGGCTGAATGCCAGCGCGCGCTGCGGGACTGTCCTTCTCGACGTAGCTGACTTGAGCCGGCTTGTCCATCCAGACCAGGTGTTCGTACTTGATCATGAAAACGGCGGTCAGGAGGCCGACGGCAAGAATGATGTTCATCGCCGGGCCTGCCAGAGCGATGAGAATCCGCTGCCAGCGAGGATGCGACATGAACTCGCCCGGATCTCCGGTGCGCTGCTCCATTGGATTCTCGCCCGCCATCTTGACGTAACCGCCGAGAGGCAGAGCGCTGAGGCGATAGTCGGTACCGCCCAACTGGAAGCCGAAGAGCCGCTTGCCGAATCCGACCGAGAAAGTCTCTACGCGAACGCCGAAAAACTTGGCGACAAGATGATGGCCTAGCTCGTGAATCACGATCATGATTCCGAGTACGAATGCCATGGAGGCGACTGCTATGAGGAAATTCACCATGTTACAAAAATGAGACCTTCTGGGATGTATGCCTACTTTAAATGATTCATCGGGCAGGCAGCTAAAAATGTTTTAGTGCGCAACAACTTTGGTAACGCTCCGGGTACCTTAGCGCGCGATCACTTCTTTCGCCAATTGGCGCGCCTGAGCGTCGCACAAAAGCACCTTACCTATAGATTCGGGATGCTTGGTACTAGTTTCATCAAGTACGGCCTTTATTGTCAGGTGGATGTCAGAAAATCCGATCTGCCCCTCTAGAAACGCAGCCACGGCCACTTCGTCCGCAGCATTCAGGGCAATGGACTTAGTACCTCCGGCTTCGGCAGCTTCGTAAGCGAGCCGCAGGCAGGGGAATTTATCGAGGTCCGGAGCCGCAAAATCCAGCCGCTTCAGGTCGAGTACATTGAATTTCAGGTCGGACTCGATGCGGTCGGGATAGGTAAGTGCGTAGAGAATAGGCAGGCGCATGTCAGTGACTGAAAGCTGCGCAAGGATGCTGCCGTCCACAAACTCCACCAACGAATGGATGGTTGACTGGGGATGAACAATGACTTTGACCTGTGCCGC
>JAOAPL010000217.1 GCA_025462925.1 Acidobacteriaceae bacterium | reverse complement strand
AGGGTTGGCAGCACCGGCTTGCGCCAGCGCTGTCCCCGCCATAGACAAACACACTAACAGCAGTGGAATACAATAAGTTTTCCGCATTTTCTCTCTTGTAGGTTGCGGACGCCGATATGTCGGCGTCCGCGTTAAGGCGAGTTAGAACAAGTTAGAAACTGTACCTGGCCTGGAACTCTACCACTCTTCCGGCCAATCCTCTTTCTGAACGGCCGAAGTTCGGATCCTCAACAAAAGTTCCCCGGCTTTGGAATCCTAGCGGCGCCAGGTTCAGATTGTTGAAGGCGTTGAACATGTTGGCACGAAACTCCAGATTGGATTGTTCGCCCAGATGCAGTCCTGAAAGTCCGAACCGCTTAACAAGACTGAGGTCAATGGCCCGGTATCGTGGCCCGCGGAATGAATTGCGGCCAATTCCCGGCACGCCAGGGTTGCTGATATCAAAGTACTTCGTGCCGCCTCCCGGGAAATTACCTCCAAGTCTCATGAAGGCGTCATTGGATACATCATTGAGTGCGCCGCCAAAGTATGCGATGGGGCGCGTGGGATTAATGGTGTCTGCTCCAGTGACGGCAATCGAATTCTGTGTTCCAGTCTTCGGCGTCCACGGCATGCCCGTGTGGGCGTTGAAAACGGCGTTGATCTGCCATCCGCCAAAAGCCTGACCTACCCAATCCTTGCGATCACGTAAGATCGGCAGGTCCCAGAGACCGGTGAGCGTGAAGTGATGCGCCACATCGAAATCTGATGGCCCGTATTCGGTCTGCAAATGGGCAGGATCCGTTTGGTTGGTCTGTGCTCCTGGGCCCTCATTGGATAACTCGTCCATGCTCTTGCTCCAGGTGTAAAGTGCATCCACTTGGAATCCCTGGGTGAATTTGCGGCTCAGGCGCGCATTCAGAGCATTGAAGTTTGAGGTGACGTCGGGAGTTGGAAAATACACGGCAAAAAATTTTGGATTGGGTTTCTGCAAAAAGTTTTGATTCACCAGGCGAATGAGTTTATGTCCACTGCTGCCCTGGTATCCCAGGGTCCCGACCAATTGGCTCGGGAGTGCGATCTGGGTCTCGAATGAGTAGGAATACACGTACGCATTCGGGATGTTTTTCGCAGAGCCATAAATTTCGACCGAGCTTGCGACAGGCGCCCCAGTTGCTGGATCAATGCCTTGCCCCAACGCCGGATTAACCGGATAGCTTGTAGGCGAATTACTAGTCCCCAGCCCATAGAGAATTTGGCCACCTGCATATGGGGTGCTGAAATCAGCAGCAGATGTACCGCAACAGATGCTGAAACGCGCAAATGATGGAGGGTTCCCGCGGGAATTGGTGAACAGGACATTATCGGTACGGTTGTAGCTCACACCAAAGCCGCCGCGGAAGACGATATTGTCCTGATAAATGTGGGGGCTCCATGCAAACCCGAGGCGAGGAGCGAAATTGTTCTTATCAGGGGCGAACAACTGGTTTACCGGAACAATTTTTGAATTCAGCAGTCCATTAGATCCAAGCTGAAGATTCGTAATCCGGTTCTGGGTCTCCGTCGGCGGCGAGAAGAATTCGTAACGCAATCCCACATTGACCGTAAGGTTCCGGCGAATCTTCCAGTCATCTTGCACGAAGCCCGCCAGTGTGTACGTGCGGAAATACCGCTGGGCCCCCGCAGGTCCACCCGTAGTGGGATCAGCATTGATCTGTTCGAAGATGGGCGTGTCATTTGCCAGGTTGAAGAGTCCGACAAACGAGTAGAGCGGGCGAGCTCCTCCCATCAGATTGTTGTTGTCCTGCTCTTTTCGCATCTCAAAACCGAACTTCAGTCCGTGAGCCCCGAGAGTTTTATTCAAGGTGTCGCGGAATTCGATTGAGTTTTGCGCGAAAACCCCCGGCGTTGTTTCTCCCCAAGCTGGCCCAAATTCGATTCGTGTAGGAATGGGCATGCCCTCCACCTGTATACGGGGAATGCCGAAGTTTGTGGTGCCATCTGTGAGTTGATTGTCCGCGAAGCGCGTGAAGTTCACGCGCGCTTCATTGAGCATAGTGGAGGAGAGGGTACGCAGCCACGTCGCTGTAGCCGCCGTATTCAAGGGTTTGAATGCTATATCCGCCATCGGACGGCTTCGCGCCCCCCGGTCGGCGGACAGGCTATCCAAACGGGTGATGTATGTGCTCACAGCAAATTGATTCTTTCCCGCGTTGTAATCCACCCGCCCATTGAACTGGTTACCGTGAGATTCAGAAGGCAATCCGAGTCTAGCGAACTGTATGTCCGGAATCCCGTCGAATCCTCCTCCAGTCGGATTTCCCAGGCTGACGTAATTGTTCAAGGAACCTGTCGGCGATCCGAGGTCCAGACCACCTGATACTGCCCGGCAGCGAGTGGGGTCATTATTAAAAAGTGCACAGGTCGCGGGTAAGGTGCTCAGGATGCGCGGAGCAATACCCGGAGAGCCAAAGACCGTGGCCGTCTTGCCACCTGAGCGCGTGCTGGCGATCAGCTGCCGGTATTCGGGTGTTTCCACCCATTCACTAAAGGTGTCACTCGATTTGTTGCGGAACCCTTCATAGGAAAAGAAAAAGAAAAGCTTGTCTTTAATAATCGGTCCGCCGACACCCCCACCATACTGGCGGAAGCGATTATTCACCCTCACGGGCGTGGGATCGGTAACCTCTCCGAATTTGTTAAAGGCATTCAGCCCAGGGCTGTTGTATTTGAAGATTGCACTGCCGTGCAGATTATTGGTTCCGTTCTGTGAAACCACTTTTACCTGTGCACCCGAGTTTCGCCCGTCTTCCGCGGAATACGAACTGGACAACACGGTGACTTGCTTTACGGATTCCTGGTTTGGAGTCACCACCGCAGCGCCGCCCCACATCAGGCTGTTAACACTCACACCATCGATCTGGAAGTTGTTGGCCGAAACGCGCTGTCCATTGGCCGTGACTTGAACCTGGTTTTCGGTCTGGAAGATAGAGGAATTGGATCCACCCGGGCCGCTTCCGTTAGGCAGTCCGGATGAGTTTCCATTTGCCGATCGTGCGCCGTCGCCGAACACACCCGGAGTAAGCCGCAGCAGTTCGTATGGGTCGCGACCCACCTGAGGCAGCCTCTTGATTTCTTGTGAGCTGAGAGTTGTGCCAATGTTGGCATTTTCAGTTTGCAATACTGGGGCTTCGTCGCTCGTGACCGTCACATCCTGGGAAACCGCCCCCGCGTGGAGAGGAATATCGAAACCGCGGACTTGGTCAGCATTGACGGAAACATCGTTTGAGATGCTCTTCGTGAACCCTTTTGCCTCCACTGTGAGCGTGTACTTGCCCGGAGCCAGTCCTAGCACGCGGTAAAAACCCGTGGAGCCCGCGACAGTCTTCTGGACTTGCCCTGTCTCTTGATTCGTCGCGGTGATCGATGCGCCTGGAACGACTGCTCCCGTAGTGTCCTGGACCGTGCCTTGAATTCCGGCCCTGAACTGGGCTGTGGCAGGTAAGGAAAACAGCGGCAGCATCACCGCCAGCATAATCAAGAAAAACCGCAGCATATTCGTGCGTTTCATCACTTGCCTCCAAACGCTGCCATTCAATAAGCAGACGGTCAATTCAAAGTGCTCAATGTTTAAGTAAACCTATGAATTGATTAAACGTTTAACCTGAGCTAGTTAATCGTTTAACAATTCTTTAACAAAGCGGCGTCATGTGTATCATTATGTGAGATTGAAAGTCAAGCTGGTATTTTCAGGAATGTAGCTTAGAATGGCGGAATTCATGGCGTCCCGCAAAAAACAGCGTGTGCCAAAGCGGCGATCCCCCGGCAAGCCGCCGGCAACGATCCGCAGTCTGGCCGAACACCTGAAGCTGTCTTCAGCCGCTGTGTCGATGGTCATCAACCGGACCGCGAAATCCGATCGATTCCCGGAGAAAACAAGGAAGCGGATACTGGCAGCTGCCGAGAAATTCAATTATCGGCCCAACTTCGTTGCCCGCTCACTTCGCAAACAGCAAACCTTCACCATCGGCGTACTTGTGCCGGAGATCAGCGAAGGCTATGCCGCTTTAGTGCTCGCCGGTATCGAGGACTATCTGCTCCAAGCCGGGTATTTCTTTCTCGTGATAAGTCACCGGCACAAGGAACATCAGTTGGAGCAATGTTTGAGGCTGTTCATGGACAGACTGGTCGAGGGCATCATCACGGTTGACACGATGCTACCTCGTGAAATCTCGGTGCCGACCGTTGCAGTGTCAGGTCACAAGCGCATGGCAGGCGTCACCAATGTCGTGCTCGATCATCGTCAGGCTGCATCGCTCGCTCTAAGACATCTTTTTCAACTCGGGCACAGAAAGATCGCTTTCATCAAAGGCCAGCCTTTCAGCACCGATACTGAATCAAGATGGTCATCGATCCGCGAAGCCGCGCGCCAGTTAGGCCTGGAGATCGATCCGAAGCTGGTGACGCAACTCCAAACCGATTCACCCTCACCTGAATTGGGCTACGATGTTGTTAAAGCGCTGCTAGCGGAGCGTCGCCATTTCACGGCGCTCTTCGCATTCAACGACATTTCAGCGATTGGCGGGATGCGCGCCTTACTGGACTCTGGTATAAAAGTTCCTTCTGACGTCTCTGTGATTGGCTTCGATGACATTCAGTACGCTTCATACCAGAACCCAAGGCTTACAACGATTCGCCAGCCGTTACGCCACATGGGAGAACTCGCCGCTGAGACTCTGATCCGGCGAATCGGGAGCAAGGAACCTCACCCAAAGATTATTGCCGTCGCACCCGAACTGGTTATTCGGGAATCGACTGCGCCTCCCGCGTCTTCCAGTCTGGAGAAGCAGGTAGACGAAGCAGCTGTCCGCGACTGGCGTTAGTGTGAACGCTTCCTATACCGGAGTCGTTTTTGATTTATCTCGCCAATCTTCCAACATCCCGAAAACAACCGATCAGAGGAGCCTGATTTTTTCAAGACGTTATCATTATGAACCGCTCAATAACAACGCAATCGACGAACAACCGTTCGCGCCGCCGCTTTCTGAAGAATTCTCTCGCCGTCGCCGCAGGTCTTTCCTTAGCACCTCACAACTTGTTCTCCAGGAAAGATAAGAACCTCGATGTCGATGCGCTTCTCATTGAGATTGAGCGTCGTGCCTGCCGCTATTTTTACGAACAGGCAGACCCTCTCACGGGTTTAGTAAAGGATCGGGCGCGACATAGCGAACTCGACAAACATACAGTCAGCAGCATTGCAGCTACCGGATTCGGATTAAGCGCGATGTGTATCGCGCATCAGAATCGTTTTCTTTCCAAGTCCGACGCAAAGAAGCGTGTTCAGAATACTCTTGAATACATTGCTCGCAGACTACCTCACCAAAATGGATTCTTCTTTCATTTTGTGGACATGCATTCCGGGGATCGCGCCTGGAAATGCGAGCTGTCTTCGATCGATACCACTCTGTTGCTCTGCGGCGTGCTTCACGCGCGTTCTTATTTCGACTCGCCTGAGATTCGTCAGCTTGCCACGGATATCTATGAACGCGTGGATTGGAAGTGGATGCTAAACGGCGGTGACATGCTCAGCCATGGCTGGAAGCCGGAGACCGGCTTCCTCAAATCACGATGGGATGTCTATTGCGAATTGATGATGATTTATTTGCTTGCCATCGGGTCGCCGTCCCATCCAATACCCCCGGCATCTTGGGACGCGTGGCAGCGCCCACGATTCGAGTACGGGGATTTGAAATACATCGGTTCGAATGCTCCATTGTTCGTCCATCAGTATTCCCATGCTTGGATAGACTTTCGCGCCAAGCGCGACAAGTATGCCGACTACTTTGAGAACTCGCGCATTGCGACTCTTGCACATCAACGATTCTGTATCAGCTTGCACAATGAGTATCCGTGGATGAGCGACGACCTTTGGGGCATCACCGCCTCAGATTCAGAACACGGTTATGTGGTGTGGGGTGGTCCTCCGAAGATGGGAAACATCGATGGAACTATTGTGCCCTGCGCTGCTGCCGGATCACTGCCTTTTCAACCCGACGCGTGCAAGCGCGTCTTGCAAACGATCCACACCCAATATCCGCGGGCCTGGACGCCTTACGGATTTGTGGACGCGTTCCATCCGAAACACAAATGGTATGACCCCGAGGTTTTGGGCATTGACTTGGGAACCACGCTCTTGATGGTCGAAAATCTGCGCACAGGCAGCATTTGGGAGAGCTTCATGCGTAATCGAGAAATCGTAACCGCAATGAAAAGCGTTGGGTTCACAAATTCAGAAGGCGCTACGACCGTAAGTTCCGGGGACTGAACTCTCCTCTCCAGCTCCATCTGCACCACCTTGCTTTACGCCTCCATCTGGTCGGGGCGTCGATAGTGATGGCTACTGCTTCTGCCACAGCGCCTATAAAAATATGACAGAGTAGCTCCGCAATTCTGGGCGGCAATGAGCAGCACCACAATTGTGTGTTGCATCCATGCTCTTGAATCTGTGGTAGCCCTTGCAGAATTGTACGGATGAATAGGCCTGAGTAGCAGGGTCGAAAAGTTGTGTAGATGAACAAGAAGTTGGGCTTGTGGACGCGTATTCCCGTGCGGCAGAATCTGTGGCTACTAATCGTGGTTCTCTGCACTCTATCCTGCATCTCTGCGGCGCAGCAACAGACCGATTCCAACCCATTGTCGGCTGATCAAGTTATTCGAATTCTGCAAAGCAATCCTGAGTTACTGACGGAAGCCAAAACACAAATTCAGAATGCAGCACGAGATTCCGGCTATCCGGTGAATCAGTCGGACATTACTGATGACCGGGTCTTCTCCAAAGTCCGCTTTGATGATCAGTTTCGACTTACGCTGAGCACTGAGTTAAAAGAACGGGGATATGGTTCACAACCTTCCGAAGATCAGACTGAAAGTGACCGTCCAAGAGAAAAATTGCCCGTTCCGGAGCTCAACCCAAAGAACCAATTACCGTCGAAAGACAATGACAACAAGGAGGGAGGTTCAGGTGACGACGGCGTTGGGCCCGACAGACAACAAGGC
>JAOAPL010000180.1 GCA_025462925.1 Acidobacteriaceae bacterium | reverse complement strand
AGTCTCACCACAGGCACGTATGCGCTCGAATTCTGGCCCGGGAAATTCATGAACGACTGCTGCTGCATGCCGACAGAAAAACGCAACGGATACTCCACGACGGTTTCTCCGGCGCCATCATTCCAAGTGCGGCGAAACGGTTTTACATAGGAGATGAGGAACCCAGATTGCAGGTTGTCATAAGCAGGGGTGGCTTCCGTGCGGGTGTAAGCGAAATTGAATTCGAACTGCCAACGATTATTGGGCCGGATCTCCAGCTGTGCCGCAGGCCGCATCGCTTGCGCGATGGCGAATTTCGGGCTTTCCACTCGCCACGAGCGGATGTACTCTCCGACGAGTGTTCCAGTGATCTTCCGTCCAAACTTGTGTTCCAATCCGGCATAGGTCGAGGTAGTGAAAAATTCGCGAATGTCAGGGTTGAATTGCAGATCACGCACGCGATAGCCAGTGACCATCGAGGTATTTCCCCAAGGACGGCCAACAACGAATTCAATGTGACCGAGGAAGTCCCGCGAGCTGAGGTTACGCTCCGTGAACGGCCCGGTCTCGTAGATCGCACTTCCGCGCACAGAGAGCCAGCTGAGCAACGGAGAGGTGTTCAGATAAAGAAACGTCCGAAAGAGATTCTGGTTGAGATCAGCGGGGACATTGCTATCTCTCCGGATGGTGAATTGTATTCCCGGAGTCAGCGAGAAAGCAGCGCGCCCGAGGTGCAGGACCGGGTTGATTCCGACGCTGAACGAAGTGTCATAGGTGTTGCGGTCAAAGATAGTCAGATCACTTGGAAATACGAACTGGCCGCGAGCGTTGCGCAGACCATACGATCCCACGATGTCGGGCAGGTTCTTGAAATGAACCCGATAATCCGAGCCGATGTAAGTCTCAGTAGAAGAGCGCGGGGTGGGCAAGAGCGCCGGATTCACGATGCCGCGAAGCTTGGCGTCGAGATCATAGACGGTGGCGTCTTCGAAGATAGGCGCCACATGAAAATCCGAGGAGAGACTGAGATGATCATTGATGCGATATCCCTCCTCGCCAGCTACTTCGTGGAGAGCGCGCTCGGCGGAGTCGTCGTCAAGCGCTAATTCGCGTGCCCGCGCGAAGCCGAGCATTGCCTGCGTGGTGTTGCGTTGCTGGCGATTGAGATTCGCGTAGGCCAGCATGTAATCGTAGTCGGTGACATTTCCGGACTTATCACCCAAGCCGGCCAACTCGGCTTCGGCATTCTTGAAGTCGCCCTGCGCCAGATATGTGTTCGCGAGACCAATGCGGACGGGACGATCATCGGCGCCAGCGTTTCGAGCCATCTCGTAGTATTCGGTAGCGAGCGGGAAATCGTTCATCGCAAGAAAAAGTGATGCGGCGGTGGCGAGATTCTCCGGCGTGACCGCGGAGGACTCGCCTACACGGGACTCAGTGAACGCGAGCGCGATCTGCTGGCGTGCATCGTCCCACTTCCCTTGTTGCTGGAACGTCTTGGCGAAAGCGAGGCGGACATCGACGCGCGTGCTGTCAGGCGCGGTCAACGCGCGCTCATATCGAGCCATGGCGGCGTCGGTCTGGCCGAGGGTTAACAGCGTGTCGCCGGTGGCGAGCATCACAGCGGCGGAGTCACCACCTTCGCGCTCTGCGGCTTGAATGTAACGGTAGGCATCGTCCTTGCGCCGCAGATGAGCGGACGCATTCGCCATGGACGCATAGATAAACGAATGGTCTTCGGTGATAGGTAGCAATGCCTGATATGCGGTGATTGCGTCCTGATAGCGCTTTTCGCCGAAGAGCACTTGCGCCAACGCCATTCGCACTTCCGTATCTTCCGGCTCAAACTTCAGGGCGCTGCGGTATTCATTCTCCGCTTTGCCCAACAAGAGTTTCTGGCGGTAACCGCCCGCCCGCGCCAGGTGCGTGGCCTTGGATTCCTTTAACACTTTTGCTGCGCGATCCACATGTTCCAGGGTCAACGCTGGTTTGTGCAATTGCAGGTACGCGAATGCGAGTCCGAGATTGGCTTCTCCGTTCTCAGGTTCGAGCGCGAGTGCGCGGTTGAAATCACGCACTGACATCTCGGGGTTCTGCAGATCATTGAGAACGTAACCGCGGTTGATGAAAGCTGTGGTCGCAGTGTCATTGCGCTCGATGGAACGCGTGAATGCTGCTTGAGCTTCGTCGAGCAGTTCCGACTTGCGATATACGTACCCGGAGAGCAGCGGCAGAGCGGCGTCACGATTGAGAATCGGCTCGTACTTCGCCGTAAGGCGAAGCAGATCGTCAAAGCGCCCGAGATACAGAAGGCTATATCCGAGATAGACGACAGCGTCGCGATCGGTCGGCATTTTCTCGATCACGCGATAGCCGAGCTTCGCGGCCTCGAGATATTTTCCCTGCCAAGTCAGATATCGTTCGCGCTCACGCATGACGAACGGATGTTCGTTCATCGCAGGAGTAGCGCGGGCAAGCCAGGCACCAGCGCGATCGAATTTTTTGGATTCGATGCCGGCGTTAGCGCCTCCGCTGATGATCAGTGGGTTGTTCTTGTTGTATTTGTAAGCTTCGAGATAACTGTTTTCGGCGGCGTCGAAATTCCGGGCTGCTGTGTAGAGATCACCAAGAGCAAGATGCGCCGTGTATTCGCGGGGATAATAGGAAACCAGGCGCTTGAAGTACCCTTCCGCGGCTTTGGGGTCGCTCATCTCGCGAGATAAGAATCCGAGCTGGGTCAGAGCAAATCTGTTTCTCGGTTCCAACGAGAGGACTTTGGCAAACATGTCGCGAGCTTCATTCGTCTGCTTGGCCCGCCACAGAAGATTGCCGAGCTGCAGCATCAGGTTGGTGTTGTCAGGCTCAAGGGCCAGCGCCTGTTTGATGTCTGCCTGTGCGGCGGCGATATTGCCGAGCGCGCCATTGATCGAAGCACGAAGGCGGAAGAAGTCGGCCTTCTGCGCGGGCTCAACCTCGATGCCTGCAATCCGGGCGCTAGCCAGCGTCGCGTTCGACTTGGCAGCGGCTTCATCACCGATGTCGTGATAGGAATCAGAGAGGTTCATCCGCAATTGAATGGGATAGAGCGGGCCTTCAGGAACGGATTCCGGCATGTTGGCCAACGCGAGAGTGTATTCGCGGATGGAATCATTGGTGCGGTTCTCCATGCGCGCAATCTCCGCTAAGGTCCCGTGTAAACGGTAATGATTGGGATCGATCTCCGCGGCGCGCTTGAGATAGAGCTGCGCCTTGGGGTGATCGCCGATGCGGACTTCAGCCGAAGCAGCGCTGAGTTGCAATCCGATTTGCTTGGGAGCGAGATCAGCAGCCTGCGCATATTCCGCGGCGGCTTCCGGATATTTCTTCGCCAACTCGTAGGTGTAACCGAGTTCGGCGGTAACGTCCGCGTTCTTGCCGCCGATGCGCTTCAACGCGGCAATGGCAGCGGAATAATCTTTGGCATCGCGGTAGTAGCCTGCAAGCGCGCGAAGAGTGTCTTTGTTGTTGGGATCGCGCCGCTGCGCCATCAGTAGGAATTTTTTGGCCTGGTCTGGCTGCTTCATTTTGAGATAGCTGGAAGCAAGCAGCAGTTCGGTGCGAGAACCCGGGGCGATGGATTCAGCACGAGAGAGCAGATCGACTGCGCCCTTTACGTCGCCAGCGTGGAGAAACATCTCTCCCGCAATCGCAAGATCGTTTGCGCGTTTTGGATTCAGCGCGATCACTCGAGTCAACAACGCGCGGGCCTGATTGAAGTTTCCCATCCGGGCGTAAGTCTGCGCCAGACCGGAGAGACCTTCGATCGAGTTGGGCTGGACTTGAAGTCCGCGATTGAAGGCATCAACCGATTCGCTGTACTTGCCCGAGAGCCGGGATGCGTATCCGAGAAGGAACCATAGTCGCGCTTCCTGGGGTGCAGCTTTCGCAGCATTGCTGGCGTAATTGGTAGCAGCGGTGTAGTCGCCGCGCTTGAGGGCGTCCTCGGCGGCACGCGATTGACGGGCGACATCAATGCTGGTGCCCCAGGAGATTCCCTGATTTCCGGATGAAGATCCGCTCGCGTTGGATGTGGCCTTGTTGCTCTTGCCTTTCTGAGCGGGAGCAGGCTGGGGCTTCTGCCCTTGAATCTCAAAAGTCTGCGCGGACGAGAGAACACAGAGAAGTGCGACCACAATGATCAATCTTGAAATTGTATGAACTCTCAGGTTGGTTTTTTTCACTGCTTAAGCTCGATTCGGAGTGCCCAGAAGAACGGACTTGCAAGCTCGACCATCTGCTCTGATGCGAACCGGCAGGAACTCAGATGCCTAACAAAAATCCCTGGCATCAAACGAATCAATCAGGCGGGCGTGCTCTCTGTTCCCGTTCCGATGCAGAATGAGAAACATAGGGTTTCCTGAGAGAGTTTTCAGAGAGGCTGGAAAACCTGTGACTGTTCTCCGGAATCCTAATGCTTTCGAGAGGACATTTCGGAGGAATCAAGTTGACTGCGACCACATCCTTTCTAGGTGAGCGGCGAGAGATCCAACTGTGGAGCATCGTGCTGCTGGCTTTCGCGGTACACGGGCCATTGCTGCTGATGCAATTGCCGGCGAATTCCTACGACACGAACTTCCACATCTTTTTTGCGTCTCATTACGCGCAGAGTTGGTTCAATCCGTGGAACGAGAAATGGTTTGCAGGATTTTCCCAGACGACGTATCCGCCGCTTCCGCAACAATGGATGGCGCTCCTGTCGCATTTTGTCGGGCTGCCGATGTCATACATGCTGGTGCAGCTTGTCGCTGTTCTGCTGTTGCCGGTGGGCGTTTATCGTTACGCGAGAATCTGGGTAGGAGAACGCGGCGCGAGCTATGCCGCGCTGGCGAGCGTCTTCCTAGGCTCTCTCTCGATGTTGGTTTATCAGGCCGGCCAACTTTCAACCACCACAGCCGCGCCTCTCTATCTGCTGGCGATCCCATACATTTATGAATGGCTACGCGCGGGTGAGTCCAAGTCACTAGTAAAGGGATTAGCGCTGGCATTCGCCGCAGCCGCAGCGCACCACGTGACGTTGATCTTCGGCAGCTTCTTGTTCCTGTTGCCAGTGCTTTGGCTGGCGATCATCGACCGCGAGAAAGACGCGAGTGGCGAAACACGGTCGGTGGCAGGCGTTCTGACTCGGGCGGGAATCTTTGCGGCGCTGATGGGATTTGGGGCTGCCATTGTGCTGGGTCCCTATTGGTTGGCGTTGATACAGAACCCGATCAAGCAAATGCCCATTCCCCACGCCAGCCGCACTAACCTGCTGCTTAATCCTAATTGGGGGATGAACTACTTCGTCATTCCTTATGGCGCGCTGATACTGGCGTTGCCCTTTGTCATTTTGCGGGCGTCGAGAGAGCGGAGATTGCGGCCGCTGCTCTTTGGGTTTTGGTTAACGTTTTTATTTGGACTCGGCGGCACAACTCCAGTGCCTCGAATCTTGCTGGGCCGTGCGTATGAAGTGCTGACCTTCGAGCGTTTCACGTTTTGGGCGACGATCATGGCTTTGCCCGTGCTCGGAATGTTGGCGGCCGAATTGATCGATCGATTCAAAGCCAAGGCTGCGGTGCCGCTTTGGATCGCCGCGGTCGCAACCTGCGCATTCGCGGTGGCCTGGGTCATCTATCGGCCCATCAATCAAGATCCGGCGCTGGACCTGACGCAAGTCACGAATTTTCTCAACCGTGACGGACACGACAAGTATCGTTTCCTAACGCTGGGATTTGGGAACCAACTGGCAAAGATATCGACCAACACAGCGGCGGGCACGGTGGACGGCGACTACAACTCGGCACGCACATTACCGGAGATGACCCGATACGGCGCTGCTCAAATCACGAACTCAAAATATTACGGGATCGCAGGGATGGAATCCCTCCGCGCAATGCTGAAACATGCGCAGCAGTATGGATTGAAATACGTCTTCATCCGCGACCGCTATTACGAACCCATGGTGACTTTCGCGGGCTGGCGAAAGATCGACACATATGACAACGGGCTGATCACCGTCTGGGAAAAGGATGACGTGCCGCCGGCAACAAAGATCGAATCGAATGCGATACCCCCGGCATGGCAAGGAATCGCGTGGGGGATCTTTCCTATTGGCAGCAGTATTGTCGCGCTGTTTCTCATGGTGTTAATACCTGACAAGAAGCGGGTGGGCAGGACGATCGAATTCCCCGCTCCCGAACCGGTATTTGACACCGCAACGGTTCAGGGGGCGCGCCGATGATCCGCAAATACACGCTTGCATTCGTGATTTTTGCGGCGACCCTGTTCTTTGTGGCTCTGGGAGTCGCGTTCGGCGGCAGGCTGCGGGTGGCCTTCATGAGTAGTGGAGACGTGCCCGGGAGCACGGGGCCGGCCAATACGCCGAACCTTGCGGCGCAGCATCTTCTCGAGAATGTCCAGCGGCGCAATGTGGATGCTGCCTACTCATACGTGGGCAACACACAGGACGTGAGCCTGGATGCATTCTCGCGCGAGGTCAGCGGATCGGACGGAAATCTCAAGTCGCTTGCGGCGTTGAATGAATTTCAGATTCGGGCACTGAAGTTCGGCGGCGAAGAGGCGACTGTTCGCGCTGACCTGCAATGGTCAACGGCAGTGGGCGCATTTTATGAGACGCGCGACTTCAATGCAGTTAAGAGTAAATCCGGATGGAAGGTGATATGGCCGATCCAGCAGGAAGCAAAGCTCGCGCCACAAGTGATCCCCGTCACTTATCCACGATGGGACATGGTTGGTTCCAACGCCAATGCGGCAAATGACGAATTACCGGCGCCGCGCGTTCGAGTTCTGTCACAGAATGTGGGGCAGGATGCGGATACGTTTGTGGTTGTAGGTGAACTGGCGAATGAGGATTCTGTCCCAGCTTTCGTTTCAGTGAACGCAACGATCGTGGGCGCGGACGGAAACACACTGGGCCAGGAGAACAGCTTCGACAACATCGTTCATGTTCTGCTTCCGAATCAGCACACGCCATTCCGGATCGATTTTCCGGCAACCAGCCGGGAGCAAGTGAAGAACATCCGATTATCCGTTAATTCGAAGGTAATAGCCGCATCCGGCGATCCCGCGGTCTCGGTGACAAATCCGCGTGTCGAATCTGTAGGCGAATCAAACAAAGTCCTGCGCGGCGAGATCGTGAACCAGACTGGGTCGGTGGTGAATATCCCGCAGGTGCTGGCGACTTATTACGACGGATCGGGAAAAGTGATCTGGGTCAACACGACTTATCTTGACCGAGCATTGCTGCCGCAGAATCCATTGGCTTTCACGATGAAGATTCCTGATGAGATTGCGAAGCAAGTAAAAAATTACAAAGTGGCAGTGAACAGCTACCAGGTAGATAAATCTTAACCACGAGCTGGTCAGCTCGACAAAATTGAGGACAGGCCCAAATGGTTTCAATCGTCATCCCCATTTACAACGAAGAAGAGATCTTCCACCTGCTGCATTCCGCCGTTTCGACGGCGATGAATTCCACAGAGGAAGATTGGGAAGTGGTTTACGTCAATGACGGCAGCAAGGATTCGTCGCTTGACCTGCTTTTGCAAACGCAGGCGGCTGACCCGCACGTCGTCGTCGTGGATCTTTCTCGCAACTGGGGACACATGGGAGCAATCACCGCCGGACTGAGAGTTGCCCAGGGCGATGCAGTGATCTTGATGGACGGCGACCTCCAAGACCCTCCGTCAGTGTTGCCGGAGATGATCGTCGAATGGCGCAAAGGCGCGCAGGTGGTCACGGCGGTCCGCAGGAGCAGGAAAGAGAGCCGCAAATTGCTGGCGTTTATCTTTCCCTTGTTCCACAAATTCTTCGGAGCGATGTCGGATTATCCGATTCCGATCAATGCGGGGATTTTCGGATTGGTCGATCGCCAGGCGCTGGATTCGATCAACAGCCTGCAAGAGGGCAACCGATATTTTCCGGGGCTTCGCGCGTGGGTGGGATACAAGAACGCAATCGTCTACTACGACCGCGCAGACCGAGTGGGTGGCGAAGGCAAGCTAAGCTTCATGAGCAGGATCAAATATGCCTTCGATGCCATTTGCAGTTTCAGCTACAAACCCCTGCGCATCAGCGCTGCATGTGGCGTACTGTGCTTAGGAATTGGGGCGGTACTAGCCCTTTCACTGCTGGCAGGAAACGTTTCGGTGTACACGCCCTTGATCGCAGCGATGTTCTTCTTGGCCGGCTTACAGATGATATGCCTGGGAGCAGTAGCAGAATATGTGGGCCGTATTTACGATGAGGTCAGGCGCAGACCGTTGTCGTTAATTCGACAGGTTTATGGGCGATCGAATGCGTATGGATTGCAGCAGACGCATTCGGAAGAGTTGCGAGCAGCGTGACCTCAGGGGCTAAAGCCCCCTTAAATTGTTGCCGCTTACGGCACGGCTAAAGCCGTGCCCCGATACGAATCTGTGCCGCCGCTTGCGGCACGGCTAAATCCGTGCCCTGACTAGACGTGCTGACTGTAAACAAAGACGCAGCCGCTAGATGTCTAGCGGCTGCGTCTTTGTTTGCGTACTAAGGGAGAACCTTAGGCCATGCTGCGGTTACCAATAGATGAGCGACATCTTGTCCACCCACGTACTGTAGTTGTCTTGCCGATAGTCACCATCCATCTGGTAATTGATCGTGACTCCGCTCCACGTCGTCGCAGTGGGGGCGTAATACCAGTTAAGGTAGTGCTTCACTCCATTCATCGTCATGGAAATGTAGTGGAGTCTGTTGTCTGAGGTCCTTTCGAATTCCAGAACAATGTGGTTCCACGCGAAAGCCTGCGGGATCGGACAGACGACGCCCGTCGAAATCCAATGGCTGTTCACGTTGTCCCAGATGTCCCAAGTGCTGCGAGAGCGATAACTGCACTGGCTTCCGAAGATGAATGATTTGCCATCCACGAACTGGTTGACATCCCACTCCAGGCTTTGGGCCACAGTGGGATTGTCCATGTAGAAGTACAGGTCATAGACAAAGCTGTGCAAGGGCCGGTTCTGGGTGATCTGCGTGGAGGTGAGAAGTTTTTTCCACCAGAGCACGTCAGAGTACGGTGTGGTGCCGCCCATCGAGAAGCGTGCGGAAGCGCCATCCATGGATGGCGACGCGACGCCCTGAGTGAGACTGCGCGGAGCGGTTGGCCCTGCGCCACCAGCACCAGCACAGGCATCACAGGATTCCCACCCTGATACCTGGTCCAAGTTGGCATTGACGATTGCGTTGCTTGGATAAGGGGTCGCTGCCGTGCCACTCACGTTCACTGTGAATGGCAGCTGGTATATGGCACCGGAGTTATCCCACGACTTGATGATGATGGCGTGCGTCCCCGCGGTCAGGGGCTGGGTGGTGTCCATGGAGCCGGAAAAAGCGGCGAACACTTTTACGTTGTCGACGTATAGGGCCATCGACGCGATGGGAAATGAAGTGGCTGACTTAGCCGATGCAAGGAACCGGGCAGGTGAACCTACGCTGGATCCCGCTAGAGGTGCGGAGAGAGTGATTGCGGATGTGCTGTTGACTACGTTGACGGTAACTGCCTGCTGATAGATCTTGCCTGAGTTGTCCCAGGATTTGACCAGAATCGTGTGCGATCCGGTGCTGACCGGCAGATTGGTATCGACTTTATTGGAGAAGATGGAAAAAACGTTTACGTTGTCGAGATAAATGATTGCGGATGAAATTATCTTTCCAGTATCGGCGGTTGCCGATGCTGTTACATGTACCGACGAGGTGACGGTTGCGCCATTAGCTGGCGATGTGATGGTTACTCCTGCGAATGAAGATGCAGTGGCCAGAGAGAGGAAGATTGAGAGTAGGACTTTACACACCTTTGCCTCCGAAATGACCTAGCCCTGAGGAGACACATAGGACTAGGTGGATTGTTGTAATCAGAGGGTACTGAGGTGAGAAGCCAGCCTCAATCAGCTAAATACCGCAATTGTTTGTAGAGGGCGTACTAAGGTGTACGAGGCTGTCAGGGAATGACTTGCAAAAAAAATGGGGCACCAGTAAGGTGCCCCTAAATGTTTCGCATTGAGCTTTCGTCTACCAGTAGCTGAGCGCCATCTTGTCGACCCAAGTACTGTAGTTCTGCTGACGGTAATTGCCGTCCATCTGGTAGTTGACGGT
>JAOAPL010000177.1 GCA_025462925.1 Acidobacteriaceae bacterium | reverse complement strand
GATAATCTAGTGGTGTCAAAGAAATGGTCGTAGGGATGCGCTTTCAATTCTTTCTGGCTGGCCTATTCGCTCTCCTGAGCGCTGCGAACAGCTCCGCCCAACAGGCACAGCAGGTCTTGCCTGATGCCTTTGGCAGCTGGCACGTCACCGGATGCGATGTGGATACGCAGAATCCGGTGCTGTCGCAGGAAGCGGGGGAGCGCGAATATCGCCAGTGCCAGTTCACCTCCGGCAAACAGACAGCGACCATCGCGGCTGGAAAGTATCGCGACCCCAGCAGCGCCTACGAGGTCTACACTTCCTTGCTGCGGCCCGGTATGCAGCCGTCCACGGTAGGTAGATTCACAGCGGTGGATGACAACGGTCTACTGGCCTTGGTGGGAAATATTGTCGTCCGCGTGAACCAGCCTCGGAATGTGTCTACCAGAGATTTGCAGGAACTCACGTCCATCGTAGCGGCTCAGTCGGACAAAACGCCCCTGCCACCTATTCGAGAGTATCTGCCGAAGGAAGATTTGGTGAATGCGACCCAGCGGTATGCCCTGGGACCGTTGGCGTTTCGGGCGGCTGCGGACGCCGAGGGTAGGCCGGAGATTGCCGGGCTGACCGGCGCGGTTGGGTTCGCGCAGGGCGCGGAAGCGATGCTCGCGCAGTATCACCGTGGGCGCGATTCCGGTGTGCTCCTGCTAATCGATTACCCCACTCCGCAACTCGCGGAATTGCATTCGCGGCATTTGGAGACGGCGCTCGCGGAAACGGCGAAGATGGCTGGAACCAAGATCGAGCGCAGAGGATCGTTGCTGTCCTTGGTGATAGCGCCGACCACTCCTGCATTTGGCGAGATTTTGCGCAACGGGGTGACCTACCAAACGCAGGTAACTTGGAACGAGCCGAGCCAGACGGCCACCGATGCGCCGTTGGGGGTGGTTCTATACCGGATTTTTGTCGGCACGGGCGTTTTCATGATCATGGCGGTGGTTTTTGGCGTGGCGTTTGGCGGTTTGCGTGTGTTCACGAAAAGATTGTTTCCCGGCAAAGTGTTTGACCGGTACGAGCGGATGGAAGTGCTGCAGATGGGCCTCTCAGGAAAAACCATCGACACCCGCGATTTGTACTGAGCGGATTTCCTGCAGCGGGCTGCGCCCTTCCGTAGTAAAATAAGTAACGCAATTCCCTTCCGGGCGTCTAAGTAGTAGCCGGATGTCCTCTCTTTTTGCACAGGTAACATCGTATCGTACACTTGGGGATTCCTAGGAGCTGCGCGCACATATGTTCGGTTTGCAACTAAATAGAAACAGGACGATTAGGATGAGTACCACAACCCTGGCCGTTGCTGTGGCGCTAGGTTTGATGACGGGTTGTGGCAAGACATCGGCGGGTGATCCGAAGGCCGGTGGCGCGCCGCAGGCCATGCCGGTGCAAGTCAAGGTCGCGCAAGCCGAGACCGTCCCCGAAACAACCGAGTACCTATCGGTCCTGAAGTCGCGGCACTCCGTGACCATCAATCCGCAGGTGGAAGGCTACATCACGAAGATCTTCGTGAATTCCGGGGATCGCGTTATCGCGGGTACACCGATGGTGCAGATCGATCCGCTGAAGCAGCAAGCCGCGGTGAGCAGCCAGGAAGCGGCGAAGGCGGCGCAGGAGGCCAACGTCCGCTACGCGCAAATCCAGTTGGACCGCGTGCGCAAGCTGTATGCGGCGGGCGTAGTGCCAAAGCAGGAGGTCGACAATGCACAGACCACGTATGACGCGGCGCTGGCGCAACTGAAGGCGCTCAGCGACCAAGTCAACCAGCAGCAAGTGGAACTTCATTATTACCGGGTTACGGCTCCACGGGACGGGATTGTCGGCGATATCCCGGTGCACGTGGGAGATCGCGTGGGTGTGACGACGCTGCTGACTACCGTGGATGCGCGGGGCCCGCTTGAAGCGTACATTTATGTTCCTGCGGACCGCTCGCGGAATTTGAAGATGGGTTTGCCGGTGCACTTGACCGATGATGCGGGAATCAAACTGGCGGATACGCGAATCACGTTCCTCTCACCCCAGGTGGACACGGAAACACAAACGGTGCTGGCGAAAGCGTTGCTGGAGAATCCGGGCGGACTGCGTGTGGCGCAGCAGTTGCGTGCACAGGTGGTGTGGTCGACGCATGAGGGAACGGTGATCCCGATTCTGGCAGTGACGCGCATCAGCGGGCAATTTTTCGCGTTTTTGGCGGTGAAGGAAGGCAATGGCACAGTGGCGCGTCAGCGGCTTTTGAAGGTGGGCGACACGCTTGGAAATGACTATGTGGTGCTCGACGGTCTCAAGCCGGGGGACCACATTATTGTCTCGGGGTTGCAGTTTTTGCAGGATGGCGCGCCGGTGATGGAGCAGGTGCAGCAGACCGGCGGGAAATAACGTGCGCTTGCCGCAAGACCCGGCATTTCTGGCGCGAGTGTATGCACAAGCCTCAGGCCTGAAGGCCTGAGCTACAGCGGAGTTCAGCGTGGTTGATTTTTTCATTCAACGGCCAGTTTTTGCGACGGTTTGCGCGCTGCTGATTATTTTGGGCGGTGCGATTTCCATTCCGACGTTACCCATCGCGCAATTCCCTAGCCTGGCCCCTCCGCAAGTAATCGTCAGCAGCGGGTATATCGGCGCTAACGCGCAGACGGTAGAGTCCGCGGTCACGCTGCCGCTCGAACAAGCAATCAACGGCGTTCAGGGAATGAAGTACATGACGTCGACGAGCGGGAACGATGGCTCCAGTTCCATCGTTGTCACGTTCGATATTTCCCGGGACGTCGATCTTGCTTCGGTCGACGTGCAGAACCGCGTTAACCAGGCGCTGGGGCGTTTACCCAACGAAGTCAAGAACACCGGAATTTTCGTTAACAAGCAAGCGAGCGGGTTTGTGTTTGGCGCCGGCGTATATACGGAAAACGGCCAATACGACAGCTTGTTTCTCAGCAACTACATCGACGTGTATGTACGCGATGCGATCAAGCGCGTGCCGGGCGTTGCCGACGCCGTCATTTTTGGCGAGCGCAAGTACGCCATGCGCTTATGGCTCGATCCCTCGAAAATGGCACAGCGCGGACTGACGGCGACAAACATTCTGGCGGCGCTGCAAGAACAGAATGTGCAGGTGGCCGCCGGCCAGATCGGCCAGCCGCCAACGCCCAGCGGCCAGACTTTTCAAATCAGCGTGCGCGCGATCGGGCGGCTCACGGAAGCTACGGAGTTTGAGAATATCGTCCTGAAAACCGGCGCCGACGGAACGCTGGTGCGCGTGAAAGACGTGGGGCGCGCGGAACTGGGGGCCGAGGACTACGGTTCGCGGCTGCGGTTCAACGGCCACGAAGCCGTAGGTATGGGCGTGACGCAGTTGCCTGGGGCGAATGCGTTGGACGTAGATAAAGCGGCGAAAGCAGAATTCCTAAAGCTCTCAAAGAATTTTCCGCCGGGGCTGAAGTACGCGGTCGCTTTCGATACCACCAACGTGGTCAGCGAGTCCATCCGCGACGTGCTAATCACGCTGCTGCAAGCCATCGCGCTGGTGATTGCGGTCATCTTTTTGTTTTTGCAGGACTGGCGCAGCACATTTATCCCGGCGATTACCATTCCCGTGTCGCTGGTCGGAACATTTATTTTCATCAAGGCTTTCGGATTTTCCATCAATACGCTGACGCTGTTCGGCATAACGCTGGCGACCGGCTTGGTGGTGGACGACGCGATTGTGGTTATTGAGAACGTCGAACGGCACATTGTGGAAGGCATTACCGAGCCGCATAACGCCGCTTCCGTGGCTATGAAGGAAGTGGCGGGAGCGGTGGTTGCGACGTCGCTGGTCTTAGTGGCTGTGTTTGTGCCTGTGGCGCTCTTCCCCGGAACAACCGGCATCCTGTTCCGACAGTTTGCGCTGACCATCGCTTTTTCCGTGGCCATTTCCGCATTCAACGCGCTAACGCTTACGCCCGCGCTCTCGGCCATTTTCCTGGGGCATCACCGCGAGCGGGTGCAAGGCCGGTTCTTCCGCACGTTTAACCGCGTGGTCACCGCCGGCACCAACTGGTATGAAACGTCTGTCCGCCGTGTGCTTGGTGGGGCGTGGAGATATGCTGCCTTCGCTGGCTTCCTCGTAGCCCTGGTTGGCACGTATTGGCTGTACCAGAAAGTCCCGCGGGCATTCATTCCTGAAGATGACGAGGGCTACCTGATCGTCGTGGTGCAGGCGCCGCAGGGCGCGTCCTTGGAATACACGCTGGAAGCGATGCGTAAAGTGGAAGCGGCCGCGGCGACTATCCCGGAAGTGGAAGGGGTATTTTCGGTCGGAGGGTTCAGTTTTTCCGGCTCGGCGCCCAATCGCGCGATCGTGTTTATTCCGTTGAAGCCATTCCGAGAGCGGGAGGGCGCTGGACATACAGCAGCATCGGTGTTGGGTCGCCTGCGCGGTCCGTTGATGAGCATACCGGAAGCGCTGGTGATTCCGTTCAATCCTCCGGCCATTCAGGGATTGGGGCAGTTCGGCGGATTCCAGTTTGTGCTCGAAGACCAGGGACGCAATACGCTGCAGGCAATAGCGGATACCGCGAATCACCTGGTAGCCCAGAGCCGGACGAACCCCGACCTCGCCGGACTTTTTTCGAGCTTTACCGCCAATGACCCGCAGTATCTGGTTCACATCGACCGGGAGAAGGCGAAAAGCCTGCAGGTGCCGCTGAACCAGATCACCAATGCCCTGCAGGTGTACATGGGCTCGGTGTATGTGAATGATTTCGATTTCAACAATCGCGCGTACCGCGTGTACGTGCAGGCCGATCAGAAGTTTCGCTCGAACGCCAAAGCCATCGGGCAGTACTACTTACGCTCCGACACCGGGAAGATGATTCCGCTCGACAACTTGGTGACGATCGAGCAGACGGCGAATCCGCAGGTAATCAGCCACTACAATTTGTTTCGCTCGGCGGAGGTCGACGGTTCGGCGGCGCCGGGGCGTAGCTCCGGAGAGGCCATGGCGGCCATGGAAGCGTTGGCGAAGCGGGTGTTGCCGAATGGGATGACTTTTGAGTGGACGGGCCTATCGTTGGAAGAGGTGGAGTCCGGCGGCAAGGCTGTCATGCTTTTCGCGCTCGGCCTGACTTTCGTGTACCTGACGCTGGCGGCGCAGTATGAAAGCTTTGTCTTGCCCTTTATCGTGCTGCTCGCCGTGCCGGTGGCGCTGCTGGGCGCTCTTGGCGGCCAGGCATTGCGCGGATTGCAGAACGATGTGTATTGCCAGATCGGTTTGGTAATGCTGATCGGGCTTTCCAGCAAAAACGCTATTTTGATCGTGGAGTTCGCGGAGCAACTGCGGGAAAAGGGGATGAGCATCGTGGATGCCGCGATTGAAGCGGCGCGCATCCGGCTGCGTCCCATCCTGATGACTTCGTTGGCGTTTATTCTGGGCGTCGTGCCGCTGGTGATCGCGCGGGGCGCTGGCGCGGCGGGCCGGGTTTCCGTGGGCACGACTGTCTTTGGCGGGATGATTGCGGCGACTACACTGAACTTGATTTTCATCCCCGTTCTCTACGTACTTGTGCGCAGCCTGGTGCCGAGCCGCAGGACACACACCGCTCCAATTGCAGAACCCGCGGACTAAGCAGTCGCCCCGCGCTACCGAAATTAAACCCGACCCGCCCTGCTTTAAAGTTGTAAATAAGATGTCACCGCGCCGTCATTTATTCGTCTCGCCCACGCGTGGAGCGGGTTTTCGCGCTAAAGTCACCTTTTCACCATTCAGACATTTGAAGCCGGGACGTTCTGCGGTTTGCAGACTTTTAGCAGAATTTTTACAGACGGCGCCAGTTATATGTAGTGAGGCGCGTTGGCGCTCCAGGAGGGTAGAGGCATGATGTCTCGGCTGCGTAACACATGCGTCCCGGGCCTTTGCTTGGTAGCTACGCTGGCCATGTGCGCCAGCGGCTTCGCGCAGACCGCGCCGGGGGCTGAGGCCGCGCCGAACAGTCAGGCGAACGGGCAGGAGCTTAACGGCAAGATCGAGCTGCTCACGCGGTCCCTGGAGCAGACGCAGACGGAGCTGGCGCGGTCGCGGAGCGAGATTGAGCAGCTTCGCGTCATGTTGGGAGAGGTGCTGAAGCGGATGGATGGCGGAGCCGCGGTGCATCCGCAGGGATCAAATGCGGCCGTTGCTCCTGCGCTGGAAGAAACGCCACAGGCGGCGCAGATTTCGCAGGACGACTGGGACTTGCTGAACGCGCGGGTCGAGGAACAGCGGCAGACGAAGGTGGAGAGCGGCTCTAAGTTTCGGCTGAAGCTCTCGGGCATTTTGCTGTTCAACGCATTCGACAATTCCGGCAACGTGGACAACCTCGATCTGCCGGCGATTGCTCTGCCGAGTCGCGGAGGCTATCCCTCAGGCGGGCTCGGGGCGTCGGCACGGCAATCGATCATTGGGTTGACGGGGATTGGTCCCCAGATTTTTGGCGCGCGTGCAAGCGCGGACCTGCAAATGGGATTTTACGGCGGGCTGCCCAGCGGGTACACGGCGACCACGTCGGGTATCGCCAACTTGCGGATTGCGCGTATCCGATTTGATTGGGAGAAAACTTCGGTGGTGGCCGGGCTGGACTACCTGTTTTTCTCGCCGAACACACCGACCACGTACATGTCCGTAGCGGTGCCGGGTTTTGCGTCGGCGGGAAATTTGTGGACCTATACGCCAACCATTCGTGTGGAGCACCGCTTCGGTGGAGCGAGATCGCCATTTAAGGTGGAAGCGGGGCTGCTTGATCCTTCTTCCAACGTCAACTACACCACGAACAACAATTTGCGCTTGCCGAGCCCGGCGGAAAGCTCGCGCATTCCCACCTACGCGATACATGTGTCGTACAACAAAAAATCGGAAGAGCGGCCGGTGTCTTTCGGAGTGGGCGGTGTCTATTCTCCGCAAGAATTCTTTGGGTTCTATCGCGTGGAAGGATGGGCAGCGACGGCGGATTGGAGATTCGGATTGCTGCCGCGAACGGAGCTGAGCGGGCAATTTTTTACGGGGCGCGGCATCGATGGATTTGGCGGCCTGCCGGAGAATCCGTACCCGCTGCAGAACCAGTTTGTATACAACACGCTTACAGCGCCTCTTTTGGCCAATGTGGGAGTGATCGGCGGATGGTCGCAGCTCAAATTCAAATGGAATGCGCAGCATGAGTTCAATGTGGCGGCGGGAACGGGTGGACGCAATTCGGCGGGCCTCCGGCGGACGCTCAGCACCAGCTTCCCTGCTCCACTGATTCCGGCCCGCAACCAGATGTTGTTTGCTAATTACATTTTTCGTCCGCGGTCCGATCTAGTGTTTTCGGCGGAATACCGGCGCCTGCGGACGTACGAAATCACAGGATCGCCCGATAGCGCGGGGCAAGTGGGGCTCGCTGTGGGATTCTTATTCTAGGTGCTTATGAACGTTCGCCAAGTGATTGCTATTGCGTTCGCGATGATTGGTACAGCCGCGTTTCTTGCCGCACGGCCTACGAACGATGCGAACCCCTACACGTTTGCCGTTAGCGGAGAGGCTGGTTTGATTGCGGCTGGATCGGGAGCGCCAGTCAAAGACGCGTCCAGGATTGTTGTATGGCTATCGCCTATGAATGCGGTACGGCCCGTGCGCGGCACTACGGAGCGGGCGCGCTACCGGCTTCTACAGCACAACAAGCGTTTCGAGCCGGGGCTCCTGGTTGTACCGGTGGGCAGCGTCGTGGATTTTCCGAATGCCGACCCGTGGTTCCACAATGTTTTTTCGCTCTACCGCGGAAAGCGATTTGATCTGGGGCTGTATCAAGCCGGTGCGCAAAAATCGGTGAGATTCGACCGCATCGGGCCGTCCTACCTTTTCTGCAACATTCATCCGGAGATGACCGGCGTGGTGCTGGCAATAGATTCGGAGCTTTTCGCGATTACGGACAAGAGCGGCCGATACTGGATTGCGGGAGTGGCGCCGGGCAAATACATTTTGCATGTGTGGTATGAAAACGCCGCGCCGGAATCGTTGCAAGCATTGCAGCGCCAGGTGGCGATACAAAACGACAACCAAACGCTGCCCGGTATTTCGGTGAAGGCCGCAAAACAAGCGCCGGCCGAGCACAAGAACAAATACGGGCAGGACTATGATCCGGAGATCCTGAAGACGGATTACTAAGCTTTTGTGATCGAGCATACTGGCGCAAGATCCTGCGCCACTAAAGTGGAACGGGCTTGAGGAGACTTGAATGATACGCGAATCTCGGCGGACGGCATGAAGCCAAACGAAAAGGACGCAAACGTCATGGAGACAGTACTGGTAGTGGAAGACAGCAGGGCGATGCAACGCACGCTGCAGCGACTGCTGGAAGCGGACTCGCTGCAGGTGCAGATTGCCTCGGACGGAATCACGGGGCTGGAGACGTTTCGCAAGCAACCGCCGAGCGCCGTACTGCTCGACTTGAAATTGCCGGGCCTCTCGGGCAAGGAGTTGTGCCGCGAGTTCAAGACTATTGCAGCGTCCGTGCCGATTGTGGTGCTGAGCGCGAACGCGGAGGTCGAGGATAAGGTGCTGCTGCTGGAGTTGGGCGCTGACGATTATGTGACGAAGCCTTTCAGTCCGCGAGAGCTGCTCGCGCGAGTGCGCCGGGCCATGCGGCGCGGCGGCACGAAAAATCAGAATGTTTCCATCGTTCCGGCGAAGAACATGAGCCACGAAGTCTTGCAGTTTGGCGATGCCCGGGTGGATTTCACCGGCATGGAAGCTTGGCTGGCCGGGAAGTCAGTGACGCTGACGGCGCAAGAGTTCAAGCTGCTGAAGTTTTTCGCCGGCTCCCCGGGCCGCGTGCTTACGCGCGACGAGCTGTTGAACGAAGTCTGGGGATATCAGAATTATCCTTCCACTCGCACGGTAGACAATCACATCCTGCGGCTGCGGCAAAAGCTCGAGCCGGACTCCGCCAATCCGCGATTTTTCCTGACCATTCACGGCGCCGGGTACAAATTCGTTCCCGGGAACGCCGTGGCAAGCGGCAGCTTTTGAAGCTCGTCTCCGCGAAAATTATGGAACTGAAATGACTCACTTCCGGCTGCGCACACAACTTGTTATTTCCACACTGCTGATTATCTGCGGCTTGACCGGCGCGCTGCTGCTCATCATCCGGCACACGGTGAGCGTGGAAACAGAGAGGCAGGTGCGCGACGGCACGGAAGCGTCGGTGCGCGCGTTTGAAAGCGTGCAGCGGCAGCGCGAACAGCAACTCTCCCGCACCGCGGCAATGCTGGCTGACCTTCCGATCGTGAAAGCGCAAATGACTACCGAGCATGCGCTAACGATCCAGGATGCGTCCGCTTCCTGGTGGAAATTGGCGGGCAGCGACCTTTTTATTCTTGCGCTGCCGGACCGGCGCGTTGTGGCGTTTCACGTGACCAAAACGGGCTTGCTGCCGGAAGTGGCTGAGCGCGATCTGAAACGGTCGATCGAACAGGGGGAAGACGCGTCGTGGTGGTATGACAATGGGCGGCTTTACGAAGTCTTTCTACGCACAATAACCGCCGGCGAGGGTTCGAATTCGCAGGAGTTGGGCTTCCTGGCGATCGGGTATCAAGTGGACTCCACGGTGGCGGAACATTTGGCGCTCATGGCGGGAAATCACATTGCGCTGGCGACGGGAGACAAGCTGATTGCTTCGACGCTGCCGCCGAAAGATGAAGAGGCCATGCAGCGGCGCCTGAGCGAGTCGAATCCAGAAACGAATCCGGAGGAGCATGAAATTGCTCTGCACACCGATCACTACGCATTTTCTTCGGTGCTGCTGCATGGCGCGCTGCCGTCGCCGGTGCGGTGTTACGTGATGATGCCGCTGGCGCCGGTGAACAGTTTTATGAGCCGGCTGAACCGCACGATTTTCATTTTGGGCGCGTCAGCGGTCCTTTTTGGCGCGGTTTTGTTTGGTTTTGTGGCCCGCAAGATTACCAAGCCTCTGGATAATCTCGTTTCTGGCGTTCGCGCGCTCGCCACCGGAAACTATACGTATTCGATTACGCCCGAAGGTACGACCGAGGTCGCTGAGTTGAGCCGGGCGTTCGCGAAGATGCGCGGAGAGTTGCTGGATTCACAGCGGCAACAGATTGAGACGGAAAGAATCGCGGCGCTCGGACGCGCGGCCAGCTCAATTTCGCATGATTTGCGGCACTACCTTGCCGCGGTGGTGGCCAACGCAGAATTTTTGTACGAGGCTGAAGAGCTCAAGCTGGACAAGAGCGAAATCTATCAGGAGATCAAGACAGCTTCGACGCAGATGACGGACTTGATCGATTCGCTGCGCGAGCTGGCGCATCAGCGCAGTACGATTTCTCCGGAACCAGCCGATCTCGAGGAGATCATCCGCAGAGCGATCGAGGCGGTGCACGCGCGCCCTGAATTTCGCAATCGCGCGATCACTTTTAACACGGACGCCGAGATGGACGGAATGTTCGATCCGCGCAAGCTGGAGCGCGCTTTCTTCAATCTGGTGCTAAATGCCTGCGAAGCTTCACCTGACGACGAGAGCGGAGTGACCGTGGATGTGTACAGCCACAAGGATTCCTTTGAGATTCGTGTTACGGACGATGGCGTAGGCGTGCCGGAGAATATTCGCGGACGCGTGTTTGATCCATTTGTGAGTTCGGGGAAACCAAACGGGACCGGGTTGGGACTGGCGATTGTCAGCAAAATTGTAAGCGATCATGGCGGCGCGGTGAGTGTGGAGCGCACGTCAGAAAATGGCACCGTAATGCTGGTGAAGTTGCCGCGCGTGGTGGATCCGGTGGCTTCGCACTCGGATTCCGCGGTGGCGTAAGGATCCTTGGAAAATTTGGAGGCGCGGGGCGGAATCGAACCGCCGATAAAGGTTTTGCAGACCTGGTTTAGAGCGGTGTTTCGACACCAATTCTAATGTCCCCGTGTACCATCGCCGCGATCCGGGCTCGCTTGCGCGGGGCGTGATTTTGGTTCCGCGAGATTGCACAAGGCTCTCCATTCCGCTTCGGAACAGACGCCGGATGCCACAGTGGCTAAAATTTCTTGCTCACCGCTCAGGCGTATGTTGCCGCTCGGGTCGCCCCAATATCCTTTCGGGTCAATGTAGTCTTTGGCAGTCATTCTATTTCTCCTGCCGTTTTCAGCACGGATTGCGTTCATCCGTTGGCATCGTCACTGAAATCAGGGTACCCGTGTCGTCCGAGTGAATTTCAAACCGCCCACCCTGCTCATTAACTCGTTCACGCATCCCGGGCAAGCCGACACCCATATCTGCCCCCTGGCACTGGAGGCTTTCTAGCGTTTCCGGCGGTATTCCTTTGCCGTAGTCTCTCACTTGAAGCAGAACGTCACTGGATTTCGATCCCAAGAAAACCTCAGCCCGGGAAGCGTTCGCATATTTATAGATGTTTGTCAGTGATTCCTGAAGAATGCGGAAAAGCACAAGCTCCGTCGAGCGAGGCATACGGGCGAAATCATGGCCGACTTCTATGGAAACCTGAATGCCGCTTCGTTGCGCGAATCCCTTGACGTACCACTTTGCAGCGGAGACAAGACCCATTTCGTCTAGCAGGGGTGGATGCAGTAAGTGAGAAATTGTTCTGGTTTCCACCAAGGCCTCTTCGAGTAGTTTCTCCGTTTCGGCCAAAAGCTTATCGTGTGGATTCTTCTGGAATAATTTACTCAGGTTCAGTTTCGCCATTACGAGAATCTGTCCCAAACTGTCATGTAGTTCTCTTGAGAACTTCCGGCGCTCCTCATCCTGAAGTTGCATTAGGCGGCTAGAGAGTTTGCGCAAACCTTGGTTGGATGTTTCAAGTTCCGCCGTTCGTTGCTGCACTCGGGTCTCTAGGTCTGAGTTGCATTGACGCAGCAAATCTTGGGCTTCGCAACGCCTCTGTGTTGAACGACGATTTGCCTCGCCGATAGCAATGATGGGAACGCATGTAGCAATGTACAAAATGCCGCTCGCAAGGACCTCTGCCCTACCGTAAGGCCGCAAAGAGTAGAGCGGGTAAACGAAAAACAGATTGGAGGCAAGAACACCCAGAACAGCAATCAATATTCCGGGCCAAATTCCCCCGTACCATGAGGCAAAGATCGTCGCAGCAAAAACAGTGACGTATGGCGTGTGGGAGACCCAACTGGGATCTAACAAAGCTCGGATACCTAACGCCACCGCGAGAACGAGCAGAGAAACAGAATATCTCTTAAGGCCGCTGGCCAAAGACAAGTCAGGAAAAAACGCTTCGGAAGCCATGCTGTCAACCCTTCGGCCTGAGTCTCTTAGCCGAACGTGCCGACAAGGACAGCATACTACTTGAATCGGAGATGTCTACTTGAAGTCGCGATCCACTAATTGCCGGAAGTCGGCCTCTGCTTCAACGTCGTTCATGTATTTGCGCTCTTCAAAGTTTTTCTTCACAACGGCGAGAATTCGCTGAATTGCTCGGCGGCAAGCAGCGCTCTTGTTGGCTCTAAGTTGACTAGCGAGGCGGTCTAAGAAGTCGGTACTCACACAAAGATTATAGCTGTCCCGGTACTGCGCTGCCCGAATTGCGATGCACTATTGCGCGGCGGATTCGTTTGCCGCTAAGTCACAGACCAATTGAATGACTTTTAGACGGTAGGCCGTTTCATTCTAATGGGACCGTTGTCGAAACGGACAGTGTTGGGCTTGTGTTAGAAAATCAATCCGCCGCTACTTCCTTCAGATTGAGACCTAATAGCGCCCTATCTTTTCTAGACAAGTCGCCAATACTTCTTCGCACTGGCGTAGGGAGAGTTCGGAACACTGCGGGAGTGGCGACAATTTGGTGATCTCTTGCTAGTTCAGGATTCTTCGAGAGATCGATTACTCTTATATCGTATTTCTTTGGAATCGATTCATCACAGATGTTCCGCAATCGCGCTAGTGCAGCATCCGACTCCTCCGTAGGACGAGCGATGTACACGGAGAATTTGAAGCGTATTTTCCGTCTTGAACTCTTTTTCAAATCACACCTCCGGTGCCGTCCAGACTCAGGCTGGCCGACTTTGCGGACAGTCACGCTCATCAGGCCAGTGCGTGAGCGGGGCGCAACACTTCGCTCGCTTGTGCTACAAATGCGTTGATATCCGTGTGCTTGGAAAACACGGCGCGTATTCCCGCCAATGCCGCTTGAGATTCAACGTCGCGGCTCTGGTGAGAAGTAAACATGAAGAGGGGAACCTTCGGCATCGTCTTGTGAAGAATGGTGGCAGCGTCAAATCCATTCATTTCCGGCATACACAAATCCAGAATGATTAGGTCCGGGCGAGATACTTCGGCCTTGGCGATGGCGTCGAGACCGTTGCTGGCCTCGATGCACACGACCGGAAACAACTCTTCGAGTAGGCTGCGAAGGGTCTTTCTAACAGGAGGATAGTCGTCAACGATAAGGACGGTGGACATTCTGCGTCTCCCGATGAGCCGGAGCGCAGCGCGGGGAGAGTGGGACCCCGCTGTGGGCAGTTCACCTAATCTGATCGGACCACCAGTCACAGTCCGTGACAATCGAGATCATCCGGTACTCAGCCCTACTCGAATGGCCCGCGAACTGAAGTCCTGCTGAATCAACACTGTGCGACAAAATCACAGTGAATCAAGCGGGCCGACACGCTAAACAGTTGAGTTGCTGGCCTACGTGTTCGAGCCGCCCTTGAGGTGTTGTTACCCAATGGCGATGGGTCCAAGGCGGGTTGTGACGGACGTGCTGATGATGACCGCACTCAAGTTCTGCCAGCCAGTCGCGGTTCTCATCCATGTGAAAATCAACGATCTTTTGCATCGTCCCTGCTACTTTTACTTGCATAGGTTCCATGTGTTCCTTTTTAGTGTGGGGAGGGCAGGGTTGGAGAAGCATTCGTGCCGGAACAATAGATCAGCCGACGTGAGGAAACTGTCCAAAAAGAGACACTTTTCTTGGCTCCGGTGAGCCCCACGCATTAGGTAGGCGGGAACTAACGGTAGTGGGCTACTCTGATTTTGTCGGCTGTTTTAATATCACAAAGACGCGCCCATGAGCATCTGGAGTAGGCGATGGGAAAGCCGCTACTACTTCCCATCCACCACCACCTAGATCATTCAACTGGCCTTCGAGATTTTTGATCGGCTGACCGAACATTATTTCTTCGATACAGTATTTCCACTTCATGCGCGCAGCGGCTTGGTTCACTTCCTCTTTCCGGGCGGATTTGGCCATGCGTGGTTTCGCCATTTCTTGTCTGACGTCGGCGAGTATCGCTTTGCCGGATTCTTTTTGACCTTGCCTAGACATGCACCCATGCCCTGGGTAGCAGTTCACTTCTAGTCGCTACGGAACAAATCGGCCAGTTCACAAACCTGCCACGGTTCCAGAATCCTTTTCCCGAGTTTTGGAACCCTCCAGGGTGACCGGATAAATAGTTTCGACTCCGACTCCCATTCCGGCGGCGATACGCTTCCACCCTACTCCTTGCGCACGTCGAGCGGCAACCCTTTTCGTGTCCAGAATCTTGCGCGGCCGTCCAAGACGTTTGCCCTTTGCCCTGCCATTTCGCAGTCCCGCCTTGACGCGTTCCACGATTTCCTCATCCGCCGGGTGGCCGAGAGGGTTCGGGTGCCGCGTCCCTTCGCGCCCTTTGTGAAGGGTGCGGTTTTTGACTTTTTCCCGCAGACTTCTCTTATGACTGAATTTACTTGACAGTTAACCAGTTGCATGCTATAAAGATTTGTGAAACTCGCCCAAGAGTCTTGTCCTCCATACCTACTACTCTCCTCCAGATCTAACAGATCCTCTAACTCGCTTTCTGTAGCTCCGTTGTTTTCATATCGTTACGAATCCATTTTCCCGCAACTCCTTTCTTTTCACATCGATCTGAATCCCTGGGGGTGTGGGTCCCACGCTTTGACGGCTCATACGTCCAATCCTGCAAATCCCTTGTTTCCTATTACATCCGTGCAACCCTCGCCGTTTCATGCGTTTACACACTCTTTTGCGCAACGGCGCGCCACTATCTATCCTATTCTCAACAGCTTCCGCACTCTTTCTATCGCCACGGCGGTGGTACCCCCCGCCATGGGCAATACTTCAACGTCTACTTCAACCTCCGCGACAACTTGTCGGGAGCTGCGTATCACCGAAAGACGCGGTGCTCAGAGCATCCGAACGCCCCGACGGTCGGACATCGCAAACGTGCCAACATTCCACCACAGTGCTAAAATCCACCCGACGCCACTATGAGCACTCCTAAAACTCTCTACCAAAAAATTTGGGACAGTCACGTCGTCCACGAAGAGCCCGGTTTACCCGCGGGAGCGGGCCAACCCGCGCTCATCTACATCGACCGCCACCTCATTCACGAAGGCACTTCCCCGCAAGCCTTTTCCGGCCTGCGCGCCGAAGGACGCAAAGTTCGCCGCCCCGATCTCACCTTCGCCGTGATGGACCACTCCGTCCCCACCAAAGATCGCACGCTGCCTATCATCGACACCGACGCACGCCTGCAATTCGAGGCGCTCGAGAAAAATTGTCGCGAATCCGGCGTGCGCCTCTTTGACATGCACAGCAAGCATCAAGGCATCGTGCACATCATTGGGCCCGAGCTCGGCATCACGCAGCCCGGGCAAACTATCGTCTGCGGAGACAGCCACACTTCCACGCACGGCGCGTTCGGCACGCTCGCCTTCGGCATCGGCACCAGTGAAGTCGAGCACGTGCTCGCCACGCAATGCTTAGTGCAGTCGGCGTCCAAGACGCTGCATATTGAAGTGAAAGGCAAGCGCCCCGCCGGCGTCACCGCCAAGGACATCATCCTCGCCATCATCGGAAAAATCGGCATCAGTGGAGGCACCGGTCACGTAGCCGAGTATGGCGGCGAAGCCATTCGCAGCCTCTCCATGGACGGCCGCATGACCGTCTGCAACATGACCATCGAGGGCGGCGCGCGCGCCGGCATGGTCGCGCCAGACGAAACCACGTTCGCCTATCTCGAAGGCCGCCCGTTCGTCCCCCGCGGCAAGGCGTTTCAGGAAGCAGTCGACCGCTGGAAGCAGCTTCACACCGACAACGGCGCCAAATTCGATATGACCGTGGAGCTGGACACGAAAGACATCGCGCCGCAAGTCACCTGGGGCACCAATCCCGGCATGGTCACCGGTGTGACCGCGCGCGTTCCCGATCCCGGCTCATTCCGCGATCTCAACGATCAAAAAGCCACCGAGCGCGCCCTGATCTACATGGGGCTAAAAGCCGGCACGCCCATCGTGGACATTCCCATCGATCGCGTCTTCATCGGCTCCTGCACCAATTCGCGCATCGACGATCTTCGCGCCGCCGCGCAGTTTGTCGTCGGCAAGCACGTGGCGCGCAGCATCAAGCAAGCCCTGGTTGTACCCGGTTCGCGCGGCATCAAGGCGCAAGCCGAAAAAGAGGGCCTCGACAAGATTTTCATCGCCGCCGGTTTTGAGTGGCGCGATGCCGGCTGCAGTATGTGCATCGGCATGAATGCCGATGTCCTGCCGCCCCACGAACGCAGCGCCAGCACATCCAATCGCAATTTCGAGGGCCGCCAGGGCAAAGACAGCCGCACCCACCTGGTAAGCCCGCTAATGGCCGCAGCCGCCGCAATAGCAGGCCACTTCGTAGACGTCCGCGACTTCGACGTCGCCCCAGTAGAGTAGCGTGATGAATTGTCACACCAAGCGCAGCGAGCCAAACGCAGCGGCGGGCTTCAGCCCGGCGGCAGTGGAATTTGTAGGGGCGCAGCACTGCTGCGCCCCATCTCAGCACGCTGTAGGAAATGTAGACGTCGGCCCTTTGTAGTGGCCGAGCTTTAGATCGGCCAGTCCGCGGCACTTTTGGGAGTAAGTCAATGTTGGTGGATACCAAGGGACTGCGTCAGGAGCACGTGGGCAAGCGCCTCCGCGTCGAACTAACCAGCGGAAAGGTGGACGAAATTAAATTGTTGGACGTAACCGCGTGCGATCCGCCGCAACCCTGTTGCGGCATCATGTACACCGTGCTCTCCGCAAATCAATCGGCGAGCAACAGGACGCAAGGCGGCACATACTGGACAGCATTCGGCGAAATCGAAACCTTTCGCGTACTGGGAGACTGAAACAGATGCAACCGTTCTCAACGCACACCGGCAAAGTGATACCGCTCGATCGCGTCAATGTCGACACCGACCAAATGGTGCCCAAACAATTCCTGAAAGCGCTGACGCGCGAAGGCTTCGGACGCATCCTCTTCTACGATTGGCGCTACCTGCCCGGCGAAAAGCCGAATCCGCAATTCGTGCTGAATTTCCCGCGCTACCAAGGCGCATCCGTTCTGCTAACGCGCGCCAACTTCGGCTGCGGCTCCAGCCGCGAACACGCCCCCTGGGGAGTAAAGGGCTATGGCTTCCGCGTAATCCTAGCGCCAAGCTACGCCGACATTTTCTATAACAACTGCTTCAAGAATGGGATCTTGCCTGCCGAGTTAAGCGAAGAACAAATCGAGGAATTATTTCAGCGCACGTAAAAAGAAGAATGCTATTCGCTAACGGTCGATTTGCCGAGCCAAACGGTAACCGACAACCACGGCCTGAAATATAATTTCGATATCGTCCCCTCCCGCAAAGAAGTCCTACTAAAAGGCCTGGACGACATAGGCACCAGCCTCCAACACGAACCAGAAATCTCCGCCTACGAAAAAGCGAACGCCGCCACAGCAACAATGTTCGACCCAGTAGACATAAAAAACTACGCCAACGGCCGCTAACCTAACCGTCCGCGGCGAATACGGCGCACACCGCGGGCGGCGCTGAAGTACCGGCAACTCTCAGTGACCGCGATCCGCGGAAATTGTCGGTTTGCTTTCGCAGCTTTAGATTTTTTTTCTGCCACAAAAACTTTGGGCTTTTTTCTGCCAGAAAAGAAAAACGGGGAAAGCCGCGCTGGCCTTCCCCGTTTTCAAGCGAGTCAAACTCGCCGCAAGAAGTTAGAATTTGAGCCGGATGCCAAACTGCATCTGGCGTGGATTATTTCCCTGCGCGGTAATCGCCCCCCAGCCGCCTGGATTGGTGGGATCAAGACCGCATGCACTTGGGCAGCCGGGATCGTAGAACTGAACGTGGTTGAACACGTTCACGAACACCACCTCGAAGCTTGCGCTAACCCGCT
>JAOAPL010000167.1 GCA_025462925.1 Acidobacteriaceae bacterium | reverse complement strand
TGAGGGTGCCGTCTTTCCGCCGGAATGAGGCCTCATGGTGGCGAAGTTCTTCCAGCGGATTCAGCGTTTCGTAGCCTTGCTCGCGTTCTTGCGGAGAGAGATACAGTTGCTTTGCGATATCGATCTTCAGCAGTTCTTCTTTGCTGGCGTAACCCAGCATGGTCACGAGCTCATCATTGACTTCAATGAAACGTCCTTCAGGCGAAGAGAAGAAAACGCCTTCCTGCACGTTGTCAAACAACTCCCGATAACGGCGCTCGGCTTCCCTGCGGTCCGTAATGTCCTTCAGAACGTGGACTGTCTGCAAGCCTTCGTCGAGAGCACCGTGAACGCGTGAGGTAGAAAGCAGATAGACACGATCAAGTACTGGATGAACAAACTCGTCTTTGTCTATGTCCGGCAAGCAGAAAGGACAGGGCTGCATCCCCATGCTGTCGCCTTTCGCGAGCAGATCGCGCATGTGGATGCCGATCAGTTCGGCGGGACGGGCGCCGATGAATTCCGCAAGCGTGCGGTTCACGCGCATCACTCGGTGCTCGTCGTCGTGGACGACTACGAAGTCAGTCAGTGAGTCGAATATCTCCGCCCATTGCTTGCTGGCTTGCGTGATGCGGGAGAACAGCCGCGAATTCTCCAGCGACATGGATGCATGGCGCACGAACGCCTGAAGCAAGCGCAGGTCGTCGCCGGCGATTTCCGGCTCCGGGTCAGCGATACAAAGGAGACCAAGCAATTCGCCGTCGGTGCCGGTAAGTCGGGCGACGGTCGCGCTCTTCCATTGCACCAAGGCGTGCAATTCACCTAGAAGATCTTCGCCGGAAACGGCGCAGATTGGATCGTGCATTGATGCGGCGAAGGTGGTAAGGAATTGCGTGAGTCGAGACCGAAGAGATCGGCTGGGCTTGGATCCTTGTTCATGCAATATTACGGTTTCAACAGAATCACCGTGCGCGAGTGCTACTGCGGTTGCGCGCGCGCCAAACATGCTGCCTGCGCGGACGGCGAGCGCTTGAACCAGCTCCGGCAGACTGAGCGAGCTTCCCAGTTCCAACGCCATGGCGACCAGGTTCTCAATGCGCCGATCGTCGCGATGCTGGCGACTTTGCGCACTCGACCTAGGGGCCCGGCTGGTAGCTTTCTTTGCCAGTCTCTTGTTCAAAGAATGTCCTTAATTGGAACAAAAACAGGGGAGAGCTAGACAGTACGTCGGATTCTCAAATTGAGTCAAGAAGAATTAAGGTGGGGGTTCGACCTTTAGTAATACGGAGTTGCGAGGTCTGGTTTCTCAGATTGAGACGAATATCGAGGTAATTTGAGGGTGCTGAGACGAAACAAGCCCTTCCGAGCCGATCATGCGAGAACAGGAAGTTTAGTGTCCTGCAACAACTCCTTTTATTTTCATCTACTTACCTCTTCGCGATAAAACTTAACTCCAATTTTGCCAACTGGCACTGGCATTGCATTGGGTATATAGGAATTCCCCAAAGGAGGAGTTGTGTCAAAAAACAGAATGAATCAACGTTGGATGAACCTGTTCATGATGGTCATCCTTCTGGGGACGCTTGCAGTGCCTGCCTTCGCCCGAGAAGTGAAATCTAGGGCAACGCCGCTCTTCCCTGAGCTCGCCAGGAGGATGAACGTAAATGGTGTGGTGAAGGTGGAGCTTATGGTGAACCCGAACGGTTCGGTGAAGAGCGCGAAGGCGATTGGCGGTCATCCTTTATTGATTGATGCGGCGATCGCTGCGGCTAAACAGTTCAAGTACGAGGCATCAACAGAGGAAACAAAAGAATTGGTTGAGTTTAAGTTCACTAGTGGGCAATAGCCCAATACTGGGCAATAATGGGCAGCTACATTCTCCGGCAAATGAATCCGCCGGCGTGCCTGTGATTGCGGAGGCTTGCAAGAAATGACTATCGGCAGAAAACTATATTTAGGCTTTGGCTTGGTGCTGGGCCTGGTGGGCGTGATCTCAATCATCACCTGGGCTGTGATGGCATATGACCGCTCCGGTCAGGCTAAGACGGCCGCGCTGTTTACCGTTCAACAGCAGACCGCGGACATTGGCTTCCAGATGATGCAGAACCGGCAAAATCTGGGCAACTACCTGCTCAGCGGCGATACACGCGCCGCCGAAGACATGGGCAAAGGCGTTACTAAACTGGATGGACAGTTGGAACGGGCAATTGCACAGGTTCAGGGGGAAGCTGACATCAAGAATGCCTTACAACGCATCCGGGATGCAGAACAAAAGTGGAAGACCGGATTTGCTGATCCATTGGTGGACAAGCGCAAGCAAGTAGACGCCGGAAATACCACAGTTGCCGAATTACAGATCTTCTATCTCCAACAGGACCCAAATGAGTGGCTCAAGAAATCCAAGGAGCCATTGGATGAAGCGCAAGCGGCAATTGACAGGATCGTCAAGGCCCAGCAAAAGAGCAGCGAAAATGCGAGTTCTCTAAGTTTCTGGTTCTCTATTATTGGCACGCTTGGCTCAATGACAGGCGGACTGTTCATCGCATTCAAAATCTCGCAATCCATTACGCAGCCTCTGGGACATCTGATCTCAGTCGCACGTGAGATCGGCAACTCTGGCGATCTCGACCAAACAGTCGACATTAATCGCGACGATGAGATCGGCGAGTTGGCAAAGACTTTCAACAACATGGTCGGCTATCTCAAGGAGATGGCGGCAGTATCAGAATCCATCGCCGGCGGCGACCTCACCGTCGACGTGCAGGCGCGTTCGAAGCGCGACACATTAGCTATCGCCTTCACAGAAATGATTCACGGACTGCGAAGCATGGTAAAGAGCGTGCGCGACGGCGCTTCGCAAGTAGCCAGCGGATCGAATGAAGTGGCGTCGGCGTCAGATGAATCAGCGCGGATCAATGTGCAGGCGGCATCGGCAATCGATGAAGTCACCAGCACCATGCACGAGATGAGCATCAACGTGCAGAACATGGTGAAGAACACGCAGACACAGGCGTCGAGCGTCAGCGAGACGTCAGCTTCCATCGACCAGATGGTGGCGTCGATACAGCGCGTTGCGGACACGGCGAAAGTGTTGCTCGATATCTCCCAGCGTTCGCGTGAAGAGGTGCAGAGCGGCATTGTCACTATGGAAAAAGCCACCAACGGCCTCAACAGGATTAACCAAGCAATCGAATCTTCGGCGACGATCATCGGCGATCTGGGCCAGAAGACAGATGACATCGGCAAGATCGTTGTAGTCATCGACGACCTGGCCGAACAGACCAACCTGCTGGCGCTGAATGCAGCGATTGAAGCGGCGCGCGCGGGCGAGCATGGACTCGGCTTCGCGGTGGTCGCGGATGAAGTTCGCAAGCTGGCGGAAAAATCGGCGCAGTCCACGCGTGAGATTTCTGAGCTGATCTCCAGCATTCAGAAGGAAGCACGCAAGGCCGTCGAGAACATGGACAAGAGCACCACCATCGTTGACGAAGGTCTGGGGCTGGGAACCGATCTGGGAACGGCGTTGAAGAAGATCTCAAACGTCGTGACCGAGGTGTACAAGTTCGCTCAGGAGATTGGCGCGGCGACGAACGAGCAATCGAACGGGTCCACGCAGATCGCAAAGGCCACCGGCCGACTGAATGAGATCACACATGAGATCAACTCTTCTGTCGAAGAGCAGGCATCGGGTGCGCAGGCAGTTGTCCGGGCGATGGAAAAGATGCGCGAACTGACACAGCGTTCGACATCGGGCTCCACGCAGTTGGCGGCCTCCTCAGAAGAGATGTCCAAGATGGCACGCACTTTGCTGGAATCGATGGACCGCTTCGTTCTGGAATCCAGCGCGAACGGACACGGCGGCAACGCACGCGGAATGTCGCGATACGCGACGTCGCAGAACTAAGGGAGCGAAGTTCGATGGCCAAAGACTTACATCTTGTCGGTTTTCGGATTGGCCGGGAGACGTTCGGCGTCCCGATCTCGATGGTGCATGAGATCGTGCGCGTTCCGGACATCACCGCTGTTCCCGATGCGCCGGAATACATTGAAGGCGTGATCAACTTGCGCGGCAAGATCGTTTCCATAGTCGACCTGCGTAAGCGGTTCGGCGAAAAAGAGATCACGCGCAACAAGAAGAACAGGATTCTTGTGGTCGAAGTGGACGCAAAGATGGTGGGACTGATCGTGGATGCAGCTTCTGAAGTTTTGAAGATGCCGCACGAGGACGTAGAAGCGCCGCCCAATGTTTTCGACGAAGGCGACCTGAATTACGTCACCGGCGTGGGTAAGCTGAAAGACCGGCTGATCATCCTGATCGAGTTGAACAAGATATTACAAAAAGGCGAACTGAAGAGATTGGCCGACGTTGCGGCGACTCAGCTCGGCGCCGCGGTATAGCAAGCGAGTAAGAACGTTGAGACGAGATTTGGCAAGCGACTCCTAAACAGGAGTGCGCCTTTGGGGGCGAGTTAGACACTCATGGCCACACCGAGCATAAACCTATCCATCACCGAGCCGGAACTGAAGCTCTTACAGACGCTGGTTTACCAGGAATGCGGCATGTTTTTCGACGAACGCCGCGTGCACTTCCTGCAAGACCGGCTGCAGCGTCGGCTGAAGATCACCGGCCTCGATTCGTTTTACAGCTACTATCGTCTGCTGACCAGCCGTGAAGGCAGGGCGGAACTCGCTGCCCTGGTGGAAAACCTCACCGTCAATGAGACCAGCTTCTTCCGCAACAAACCTCAGATCGAACTCTTTCACAAGAACACGCTGGAAGAATTACTGCATCGCAAGCAGAGCCGCCGCGATTTCAGCCTTCGGGTGTGGAGCGCCGGCTGTTCCACCGGGCAAGAGCCGTACACGCTGGCGATGATCATCTGCGACGCGTTGGCCTACTACTACTTGCGCAATCCCCTGCCCTTTGAAATGCCTTCTCCTAAACCTTTGATACCGCCACCGTGGAAGGTGGAGATCCTGGCCTCCGACATCAACTATTCGGTGCTCCGAGCGGCGCAGGAAGGCATCTACAACGAAAATCACATGGAAGCAGTGGACTACGCATTTAGATTGCGTTACTTCGACAAGACCGGCGACAAGTACGCGATCAAGAAGGCTGTAAAAGAACTCGTCCACTTCGACTTCCACAACCTGAAGACTGAATTCCTTCCACAGCGTAATGACGTGATCTTCTGCCGCAACGTGATGATCTATTTTGACGAAGCCGAGCAGAAACGTTTAGTGGACAAGTTCTATCGCTGTCTCAATTCGGAAGGATATTTGTTCATCGGCCACGCCGAGAGCCTTTTTGGATTGAGTGACAAGTACAAGATGATCCACGTGAACAACGGCACAGCTTATCAACGCATTGAGGTGAACGGTTGAGCTTCTTCTCCGAAGAACGTGCATCCGAGCTCAAAGACCTCTTCTTTGAAAGCGCCACGGAATTGTTGCAGGCGCTCAATGAAGAAGGCCTGGAGCTGGAGAAACACCCGGGTGATCCCGAGGTGGTGCGACAGGTGCGTCGCACAGTGCACACGCTCAAAGGAGACTCCGCCGCCTGCGGTTACAGTGAACTCAGCGCCCTGGCGCACGAATTGGAAGATGCGCTGACGCCGGAGCTGGCCAAACAGCAAGGAACAAAGGTGGCTGAAGTCGTCCTGAACGCCGCGGACATCTTCCAGCACATGCTGAATGCCTATCGCACGAATTCACCGGCCCCAACAGGCGATCGTGTGCTCGACGCGATTCATGCATTGATCAGCAAACCCGGACCAACATTAGCGGAACCGGCAAAGTCCGCACCGAGCGTACGGGTGCAGGGCTTCGAATGGACTGAATACGAAAAGATGGTGATGGCAGACGCGGCCAGCCGCGGCCTCAAGGTCATCCAGCTTTCATTGGCAATCGACCCGAATTGCACGGTGCGCGCGGTTGCGTTGCAGATGGTCAAGAATGCTTTTGCCGATCTAGGAACTCTGCTGGTGGTAGTGCCCGATGAAGGCGCCGCCATGGACAAGGTGGATCACATCATCGCCGCCCTCGCCAGCAGTTTCGATGAAGAGTACATCGCGAAGAAATGCAAGATCCCGGCTGTGATCTCAGGCGTGATGGTTGAGCGCTATGCGCCTCCCGCAGCGGAACCGGTAAGTACGAATGGGACTGGAGATGTCGAACACCTTCGCAATGAAGATTTGCTTGGTTTGGATAGCCAGCCCGAAGAGGCACCGGTTGCCGAAATCGAGATTGGTTCCACCTCAAGCCTCATCAGCGCTCCTGAAAGCACCTTGCGGGTGGACGCGGAAAAGATAGACGCGGTGCTGAATCTGGTCGGCGAACTGATCATTGGCAAGTCGATGCTCACGCAGACCATCAATGAGTTCGACAAGAAATTTACGAAGGACCCATTGCGCGCCAAATTTGCCGACGCCCTGGCCTACCAGGCGCGGGTGCTTAATGACCTGCAAAAGTCGGTGATGAAAGTCCGCATGGTGCCAGTAGAACAACTCTTCCGGCGCTTCCCTCGCGTGGTGCGTGATGTTTCCAAGGCCTGTGGCAAGGAAGTGATCCTCGAGGTCAGCGGACAGAATACGGACCTCGACAAGAGCATCCTCGACGTTCTCGCCGAACCTATGGCGCACCTGGTCCGCAATGCCATCGGACACGGCATCGAGGCTCCAGCAGACCGCATCGCGGCGGGCAAGCCGAAGATTGGGACGATCAAGCTCAACGCATTTCACCAGGGCAACAACGTGGTCATTGAAGTCTCGGACGACGGACGCGGTATCGACCGGCAGAAGGTTGTGACCAAAGCTATCGAGCGCGGAATAGTCACGCAGGAAGATGCTGCGCGGATGACGGAAGGCGAAGCGCTCAATCTGATCTTCCACCCCGGCTTGAGCACAGCGGAAGAGATCACCTCGGTCTCAGGCCGCGGCGTGGGAATGGACATCGTAAAGAGCGTCCTGGAACGGCTGAAAGGCACCGTTGTCATTGACACCAAAGTCGGGCAAGGCTCGACGTTCTATTTGAAGGTCCCACTCACGCTGGCAATCATCAAGGCACTGATGTTCCGTGTTGCAGAGCGCCTTTACGCAGTGCCGCTGGGTTCGGTCTTGGAAATCACGCGGGCGATGGAAACGGAGATCCACCGCGTCGACCAGCATGAAGTTATCAAGTTGCGCGATCAGGTGCTCACGCTCGTCCGCTTGAACAAACTGGTAAAGAGCAAGAGCAACCAAAAGAAAATATTTATCGTTGTGATTGCCATTGGCGACCGTAAATTTGGGCTCGTCGTAGACAAACTCGTTGGCGAAGAGGAGTTGGTCATCAAGGCCCTCGACGACCACTTAGTTGCCACCGAGCTGGTCAGCGGCGCTTCCATTCTTGGCGACGGCACCGTCGTGCTCATCTTGAACCTGAATTCAGTCGTAACGAGATTGGGAAAATCGAGCGCGGACATCGAAGACCAGCGCACCGCGGGGGCATCCGCATGAGCGCACCTGTGAGAGTACTGGTCATTGACGACTCGGCGCTGATGCGGAAATTGATCCCGCAGATCATCGAGCGTGACCACGACATACAAGTCGTAGGCACGGCAATGGACGGTGAATTCGGACTGAAGAAGATCGACGAGCTGCACCCACACGTGATCACGCTTGACCTTGAAATGCCGCGTATGGATGGCATGGAGACGCTGCGCCAGATCATGCGTAAGCACAAACTGCCTGTGATCATCGTCAGTTCCCACACGACAGACGGCGCTTCCTCGACTTTCAAAGCATTGGCGCTAGGCGCGTTCGATTTCGTCGCCAAGCCAAGGGACGCAGCATCGGCGCAGATGGAACAGATCGCGACCGAACTGATCGGCAAGATCAAAGTCGCAGCTAAAGCTGAGCCACGAGTGAAAGCCAACGTCTCACTCGAACCAACGAAAGTACAAAAGCTCAAGTCCAAGCCGAAAAAGGCCCCGACAAAGATCGTGGCCATTGGCATCTCCACCGGCGGACCAAACGCATTGCAGTACATGTTGGCGCAGTTGCCGGGAGATTTCCCCGGCTCCATCGTGGTCGTTCAACACATGCCCGAAGGATTTACCGATATGTTCGCGCGGCGCTTAAACGAGTGCTGCGCTATCGAAGTCAAAGAAGCTCAATCGGGCGACATGCTTCAGGCGGGACGCGCTTTGATCTGTCCCGGTAATCGGCACATCCGTGTCCGCCGCATGCCTCTGGGCGACATGGTGGTGCTGGCCGACGACGAACGCGTGAACGGACATCGTCCCTCTGCGGATGTGTTGTTCAAATCGGTCGCGCAGGAATTTGCGTCCGGCGCAGTGGGCGTGATCATGACCGGCATGGGCGAAGACGGCGCGGATGGACTGGGCGCATTGAAGGCATCAGGCGCACTCACGATCGCTCAGGATGAGCAATCATGCGTGGTATTCGGAATGCCGAAGGTCGCGATTGAAAAGGGCTACGCGCAGAGAGTTGTTTCGCTGGAGATGATGGCGAACACGCTGTTAGCACAATGTTCGGTGGAGCGCCGTAGTATGGCTAAGGTTTAGCAGCACAGCAATTATTCGGGACAAAGTTTTTGGGGTTTGCAGTAAGGAGACATAACAATATGGAGCAATTTGCGGCTCTAATGCGCAGCAAAGACCGTCAGCCCATCCGATATCTGGTAGTGGATGATTCAGTGTTTGCGCGCAAGAACGTAACCAAGATGGTGGAATCCTTCGGCGGCAAGGTTGCCGGCGAGGCCGGTGACGGGTGCACCGCGATCACCGAATATGACCGTGCCATCCCGGACATCGTGCTGATGGACATCACCATGCCACAGATGGAAGGCATTGAGGCGGCGGAGCGCATCATTCGCCAGCATCCGGACGCGCGCGTGATCATGGTCTCCTCTGTGGGCTATCAGGAGAATATCGTTGCCGCTCTGCAAAAAGGCGCAAAGCATTTTGTGCAGAAGCCGGTGAAGGCCGAGGTCCTGTACGAGGTAATCAAATATGTAATGGGAGAAGACGCAGTGGCAGTTGAAGGCGCTGCGGCTGGAGACTCGAAGTAATGAAAATGGAATTGATCCAACCTTTCATCAATGCCGGCGACGCCGTGCTCTCCGAGACGCTGAAATGTTCCACGCAGATCGGCGACGTCAACATGGACGAAGAGGTCTATCGCCGCAAGGGGATGGCCGCCCTCATCACCATCCAGGGTGACATCGAAGGACGAGTGATCCTCGATCTGGACACCAAGACTGCTGCCGCCATCGCGACCGCGCTCATGGGCAGTCCTGTAGCCGAGACCGATTCAGCCGTGCAGGAAACGATATTCGAATTATCTAACTTGATCATCGGCAACGCCGTGACCACGCTCAATGACCAGGGCTTCCGCTTCAAGATCCATCCGCCGGAATTGCATACTGCCGAACATGGAATCAACGGCTCGGAAGACACCGAAGCGCTGGTGATGTGTCTGGATACGCCCGCGGGCAGTGTCTATATGAACATTGCCATGCGCTACAATCGCCGACGCAAGACCGAGCGGGAATCAGTAGTGAGAGCATAGTTTTTTACAAATAACAAAGGGGCGGATGATCCGCCCCTTTGTTTTTGCTCGCGAAATCTCAATGAGTGATTGCGACAAAAACGGGATTGGCAGGAACATTCACGTTCACTGAGACCGTGTCATCGCTGGTTTGAATCACACTGGCGGTATTGGAACCTTTATTTACGACTACGACTTTGGTGGAGTCAGTTGTGGAGTCAATGGATATGGGCGTAGTCCCAACCGGAATCGTCTTGGTGACGGTCTTACTCAATGCGCTAACGACGCTTACTGAGTTGCATCCGGAATCGGCCACGTAGGCGCGAGTTCCATCGGCAAGCACGGTGATGGAAACCGGCTTGGCAGGACTGGCACAGCCTGCGCTGACAAGGCTTATCGTCCTGACGTCGGTGAGATTGAGCGCATTGATCACCGTAACCGTGTCCGCGCCAGAGTTCGTTACCCAGAGCAGACTGTTAGCCCTATCGAAAAACGCGAAATTAGGTGAAGCTCCTACGGCAACATTGGTCACCGCGTTTGTATTGGTATTGATGACGGAAACGCTGCTGCTTCCCTGGTTCACCGCGAACACCTCAGTGTTGTCTTTGCTTACCGCCAGGAAGACAGGCGAGCTGCCAACTGCGATCGGATTAGGCTGACCGGGTACAGAGGGCACCACACTGTTGGAACTCGGCGCGATCACCGTGACAGTGTTGTCTGCCTGGTTCGCGACATAAAGCCTTTGCCCGTCTGAGGTCCCCGTCAGCGCAACAGGATTTGACCCCACTGGAATGTCAGTAACACGCGTTGGGGTGCCTGAAATTGAAACCACTCCGACCGACGATATTCCGGGTTCCGCCACAAATACC
>JAOAPL010000156.1 GCA_025462925.1 Acidobacteriaceae bacterium | reverse complement strand
GTGCTATCCGGCTTCACGTAAAACGGGCTCTTCGAAATTTCTAGTTTTTTCAGCCGTTGCCATATCTCTTCTTGCGACTTCTGGGTGAACCCGCTGCACACTTGGCCCACGGGGATCAGGCGATCCTTATCGTCATACAATCCCAGCACCAGCGATCCGAAGTATTCACGGCTGCCGCGCGGGTCAGTGTATCCGCCGATCACGCACTCTTGCCGCTGCGTGATTTTGATCTTCAGCCAATCGCGGCTGCGCTTCTGCGCGTAACAGCTCTTGCGGCGCTTTCCCACGATCCCTTCCAGGCCTTTTTGCTTCGCCGCTTCATAAAGCGCAATGCCTTGTGCGACGAAGTCTTGTGAATAGCGGATCGTTTCATCTTCATCGAGGATCTTTTTGAGTAATTCTTTTCGCTTTTCGAGATCCACACGGAGCAGGGAATAGCCGTCGAGGTAAAGCAGATCGAATACGTAATAGACGATACTCAACTCTCCGGCGCTTCCATCCGGCGCCTTCCTTTTTCGGATCTTGCCACCTTCGAACCCGGTGCGCTGTTGCATCAGGCTGAACGACGGGCGTCCTTCTTCATCCAGCGCGCAAATCTCGCCGTCAAGAATTACTTTGCGGCCGTTGATTCGACTCGGTAATTCAGCAAGCTCAGGAAAGTCAGAGGTCATCTCATTCTGATTGCGCGAAACCAGTCGCAGATCACCGTCCTCGATGAATGCGATGGAACGATAGCCGTCGAATTTCACCTCGAAAAGCCATTCGTCTCCGTCGAACGGTTTGTCGACAAGAGTGGCGAGCATCGGCTGGATGCGGTGCGGCATAGGCTGCTTGATGGCGCCCTTGATTTCTTTAACCACAGAGGCCACAGAGTTCACAGAGGATTTTTTGTTTCTCGATTTCATTGAAGCGACTGAATCAGCCGATGCCCCGCGCTTGGCTGCTCGGCGAGCCTTTACCGTTTTTCCCTCCGTCTCCTCCGTGCTCTCTGTGGTTACCTTGCCTCTGTCTCTTTTTCGCAACGCATCCGTTAGCCAGGCGTCTTTCAGTTTTCCCGCCGCCGCAGGCCGATGACTCTCCCATGCCGCCGAGCCCGCATCCTTGGCAATCTCGTCCAGTGATCGGCCGGTCGAGACCGAATAATCGTATTCGGGACTGTTGGCGTCAAAGCCTTCCTTTGCGAATTCGTCGCGCTTTTTGATCAAGAGCCATTCGGTGCCTTTGCTTCCAGGACGCCGCGATCTCATTCTTGCCAGCACAAATTCGCCTTTCAGCTTTTTGCCTGAAAGCCTGAATTTGAGATCGCCTTTGGCCAGCATGGCCGACGCATCACCCAATGATTCCCACGAACCCACGTCCCACACCATCACGGTACCCGCGCCGTAGTTGCCGGGCGGAATGATGCCTTCGAAATCGAAATATGAGACCGGATGATCCTCCACCTGCATTGCCAGGCGCTTTTGTGTGGGATCGAGCGTAGGCCCTTTCGGTACCGCCCAGGACTTAAGTACGCCCTCCATCTCAAGACGGAAATCGAAATGCAGATGTGATGCCCGGTGCTTCTGAACGACAAATCTGTATTTCGAAGTCTTGTTTACTGTGCCCGCAGGTTCCGGAGTGTTCTTGAAGTCTCTCTTACGCCGATATTCATTCAAGGCCATTCAGGATTAGATGTAAGTCGGAGGTCGTTCGCGCAAGCCCCGGCTCCCGAAAGAAAAACACCAGGCGATTGCCACTTTGGATATCTGGTTAAAGCATTCCCAAGTACCTTAATTCCTTTGACTTAGTACCAAATTGTTTGTACATTTGTCCCGCCAATCCAGAGTAGCTAATTTTGTTTTTTGAGCAGTGCAAAGTCCTGCGCACCGGGATTTCCGTGCTGGCAAAGTCTCCCCCAGGGACTGGAAGCGAAGTAAAAATCATTCCGACGCGCGGCAACGCGCTATCGATATCTAGGCGCAAAGGTGTTTCATGCGAGCCACGAAATTATTGGTTGCCATTCTCTTGTTTACGGCCATGGCTGTAGCGCAAACGGCACCCTCTTCTTCATCCGACAAGACTTCCGGAACTCAGACTCCTGATCCAAATCAGCAGCCCACCAGTCCTTTGCAGGACCCGGTGAAGCCTACTGAGGCCGAACTGAACAAGCCCAAAGCGGCGAAGTTTGATATTGGCAGCGGTGGCAACACCGGAGAGGACCAGCAGCTGGGTGAGATTCGCCTGATGAACCGTTATACCGAGGTCAACGGAAAGACTGACAGCTCCTTCCGCGTTCCCGGCGACAACAATCTCGCTGAATTCAACTATTACCTCGACCGTAAATTCATGGTCACACGCCGCATTCAAATGCTCTCTATGTATCGCGGCACAGATGACCGCAGCGTTGATCCCGAACGTAACAGCTTGCAGAAGGCTTACGTCCGCATATTCGGCGCGCGAGATGAATTCATTATTGGCGATGCGCTGGTGAATTTCTCCCGCCTTTCGTTCAACCAGAACATAAAAGGCGTGAGTGCAACGTCCAGGATCGGCGATAACTGGAAGCTCTCTGCCGTGGGCGGCATATTCATTGACCGTTACGGTTCCCTGTACAAGGACCTCATCGGAAAACCCTATCTTTCTCTGGTAACCGGGGCGCGTCTCGAACGCAGCATATTTAATAAGGATTCGAAGCTGGGTGTCAATCTCTCGTCCGCGCGCGATCAGACTGATTTCCTGGACCAGATCGATCCCACCACGGGGCTAGCGGCTGCAGTAGGGACTTCGCCGATTCCATCAACGAACACGTTGACCAGCGTTGATGGAAAGTTCCAATTCAAGAATGGGTTCAGGCTAGATTCCGAATTCGCCTACTCGTTTACTGACTTTGACCGGCGCTTCTCTGCTTTGGGATGCACTTCCGTACCGTGCGATACGCGGCAGCCGGAACCAACCCTCAACCGCATGCAAGGTGATTGGGGCGGACGTCTCGAATCCAGCTATCGATACAAGAAGCTCTCTTTGCGCAGTTCCTACGTCCGCTATCAGCCGAATTTCGCTTCTGTTAACGCGCGCCAGATCTCTGACTTGCAGGACTTCGTCTTCCGCGCCTCGTATGATCTGACCAACTGGCTGAACGTGGACGGCACCGTCCGTCGCTCCAACAACGACTTGAAACAGCAACTCGCTTTTCAGACCACCCTCTGGGGCCCGGAGATGCGGTTTGTCTTCCATGACCTCGCCCTCTACAAACGCGCGTCGTTCGAAGTGGGATATCGCCATCGCGACGTCAGCGCCAGCAACGGCTCGGCCAGCCGCTTTGTCCGCACGCCATATGCTGAACTAACGCTTCCCATAAAGCAGACATTCTTCAACGTTGGATACGAACGCCGGCAAGCGCAGGACCAGATCGACGCCCGGCAGACATCCAATACCGACCGCGTCTATGCCGGCCTTCGCGGCGTCTATGACATTGCCAACTGGCAGATCAATCCTTCATTACGGTATGAGTTGGAGCGGGAGAGCCATCGTCCCGCGATATGCGATTTTCCGCTGCAACCGCTAGCTCCTGCGGCACCGCTGCCTGCGGACCAGCCCTGCAACATTTTTGTGGATCCCGCGCTGCATCGCGATTCAAATCGCCTGGGTTCAGCGTCGCTGCTGATAGACGCGCCGCGCTATTTCATCCTCGAGATGGCTTTCCGCAGTTCGTCATCCACGGTGGCAACGTTATCACCGTTTACTGACGCGTTCGGCGTGCCCCTTCCGCCTCCGTTGCAGCCGTTGCCGAATGGTTTCAGCCGTCCTTCGTATAAAGCCGCGCTGACCTACAAATTCCACAACGACGAGAACATGACTTTCACCTTCGGATTCGAGCGAACCAACAACTTTTATCTGCCGGTGCCGACAGCACAACCAGCGAGCCCCAACGATTACGACGAGCGCATCTGGTCAGGCACAGTTTTGTATCGATTCGGACGCAGGGCGCAGTAAACGGACTTTGCAGAGTTAACTGAATGCATCACGCCGCCTCTCCCTCGCGGCGACAGTAGATTTCAAAAGCAAACATGGATCAGCTGAAAAAAATCGTGGGTAACATCACAGCCTTGCTGGAGCGTCTTCCGGCCAAGAAGGTTGATCTCGGCCTCTCCGTCCTGGTTACGCTATGTGGGCTTGGGCTGTATTCATTCGTGGTCTACGGACAGAGTGAAAAAGCCGGTTTCAGTTTCATCAACAACATCGAACTCCGCTCACTTGATGCCCGCTTTCGTCTGCGCGGTCCACGTCCGCATGATGATCGTATCGTGATTGTCGGCATCGATGAGAACACGCTTCAAAAAGTCGGTGCTTGGCCCATTCCGCGAAACGCATACGCGAAAATGATCGACCAACTCGCAGCTGGTGGGGCAAAGGTGATCGCCTTCGACGTCGCTTTCCCCACTCCGGAAAAAAATTCTGCCGTCGAGGCGTTGAGGAAGCTTGAAAGCGAACTCGGCAGCACGGCGTCGCCCGCAGTTATTGCGAAAATCCGTGAGATCCAGGGCACAAGTGACAATGACGTGATTCTGGCGCAATCATTGAAGAAGGCCAACAACGTCGTCTTGGGACATCTGTTTCTCGATCAACAACGCGCCAAATCTGCAAGCAGTGCTGCTTCTGAAGATTATTTCAACGTGCTCTGGGGACAGCCATTTCCCCAGATGCGATCGACCTCAACAGGAAAGCAAGTGGACGTGGGCGCTGCATGGGTTGCGGCCGGCGGTTTTACGGCGTTTGGCATAGAACCAAACATTCGTCTGTTGGCTGAATCCGCCAAGTCCTTCGGTTTCTTTGATAATAATCCTGACCCTGACGGCACCATGCGTCACGCACTTTTGATCGTTCGCTATCAGGACCGCGATTTCTTTCCCTCTTTGCCGTTCCAGGCCCTGCGCGAATACGAAGACATCAAGAACAGCGCTGTCTTCGGCAACATGTCTGAGAACGGATTGGCAGGCATCGAAGCGAATGACTACGTATTTTGGACGCGCAAAGACGGCACCGTTCAAATCAATTATGCCGGCCCTTATGGAAGTTATCGCCAGTACTCCATGGCCGATGTTGTCGACGGCACGGTGCCTGCTCCCACATTTAAAGACAAGATCGTCTTCGTAGGTGCGACAGCAAAGGGAATCGGCGACCTGCGCAACACGCCTTTTCCAGAAGCGCCAGTGCTGGACGCGAACGGCAAACAAGTTTACGACGCCAAAGGCCAGCCCATCTTCGAACAGGCCTCCTACATGGGAGTCGAGATCCACGCCAACGTCATGGACAACATGCTCCATGTGCGCGAGAGCGGCCGCGGATTTTTAAGACATGGCTTCAATGAGGAGATGATTGACGTCTCACTCTTGCTCATCATGGGCTTGGGCTTGGGATATCTGTTCAGCCGCCTCAAA
>JAOAPL010000134.1 GCA_025462925.1 Acidobacteriaceae bacterium | reverse complement strand
GGATTGACGCTGATGCGGTATTTGAGTCGGAGTCCGGAGTTTGCGAGGACGGCCTTGAGCAGATCGTTGACCTTGTTGGCCGCGGCGACTTTGTCTTGTAGAGGCATGGGGGCAATTATAGCGGTTTAACCGCAGAGGACGCGGAGGGCGCAGAGGGACGCGAATTCGAACCACAGAGAGCACAGAGTCACACGCAGGAATGGAAACCCCAAAGCACCTAGGTTTTCTGGGGGTGTGAGCAGGATGCTCACACGACAGCCGGCAAGGACGCCGGCGCTACAAGACACAGCCGAGGGCGGCTGTGCCACCCGTAGCATCGTCACTTCCCTTTTTTGGCGGCGCGTTTTGCCAGGTGCGCGCGGATCTCGCGGGCGGTCTTGGTGTTGTTCATCGCCAATTGGAGCAGGTATCCGATGATGTTGCCCGTGACCCAATAGACGCCGAGTCCTGCGGGGAGTGTCCAACTGATTCCGCCGATCATCAGGGGCATCATCACTTGCATCATGCGGGCTTGCGATTCGTCCATGCCAGTCATGGGCGTGGCGCGTTGCATGATGAACATGCTGATTACGATAGCGACGGGCAGAAGGTGCCAAGGGTCCGGAGACGAGAGATCGTGAATCCAGAGCCAGGGCGCGTGCCGCAGTTCATTCACCGTGCTGAGCATGGAGTAGAAGGCGAAGAGGAATGGAAGCTGGATGATGGTGGGGAGGCATCCGCCGAATTGGTTGATGTTCTCCCGCTTCATGACTTCCTGAATCTCTTTTTGCTTGTCGTGCTGGCGCGGATCAGTGAGCTTCAGACCTTCATAGCGCTTGTTGATGGCCTTCAGTTCCGGCGCGATCTTTTGCTGAAGCAGCGCGGACTTCATCCCGGTATATCGCATGGGGAAGAGCGCGAGGTTGATGATGATAGTGAGGATGAAGATGGACCATCCCCAATTGTTGACCCAATGTTCGTGTGTCCAATTCAGCCAGAGAAATAGGGGCTTGGCGATGATGGCGAAGGTTCCGAAATCGACGATGTTGTCGAGGCTGGGACCGGTGGGAGTGGTTTGTCCACCCGCGCCGGGAGCGTAGCTGCGAACGCTTTGCAAGACCTCTAAATTCTTGGGCCCGACGAACAGGCGCAAGCTGCTGGGGCCATTCATGTTGCCCATGGCAGAACCGAGGACGGAATAAACTTCGCGTCGTTTCTTGTCCGGATCAGGCTCGTTGGGATTCTGGGGAATCGTGGTGTGAAGCGTGATGAGAGCGGCGGAGTTGGGATCTTCAGGTAGAAAGATGGCGGCGAAATATTGGTCAACAACTCCGCCCCAGTAGAACGGGCCCGCGAGCGTGGCGCCGTTGCTGATGGATTTCTTGCTGGTGAAGAAAGAACCTTCTTGCGCGGGATGGCGCTCGACCTTGTCGCCCTGGTAATACTCGACGCGCGACGAAGCGTACGAGGGGCCGGTGGTCTGGTCGCCAAATCCGGCAGGCCATTGCGGAAATGCCGGGACGAATGATCCGTTGTGCTGCACGGAGGTGTCAACCTTGACGACATAGCTGTGATCGAAGCTGAAGGATTTGCGAACGGTGGTGTCGCCATCTGCGTACTCGAAGGTGACCTGCGCGGGCGCTTTGAGAAGGCCGGTGCCGCTGGGCACGTACAAGGCGCTGTTCAGCTTGTTGCGCAGCGCTTCGTCGTAAGTGAAGAGAGAGAGCGGATATCCGTCCTGTGCCGCAGCGCGGGAGTTCACCAAGTCAAGCGGATTGCCGGCCTCGTCTTTGTGGTTCTTGAGGATCCACGACTTAACCTGAGCACCGCGATTGGTGAACGTGATCTTGTAAAGATTGTTCTCGACGGTGGTTTCGGTTTCGCTGCTCGCCTGCTTGGTAGTGACTGGAGCGGGCGCTTTTTGTGCGCTAGCCGATTTGGCGTTCGTTGCACCGGGCGTCTTTGCTACGGGGGCGGTTTGCGTCGGAGTTGCCGGGGACGTTGCGGCCGGAACGCTCTGAGTGGTCTCGGGTTTTGGCTGCGGCTTAGGGGCGAACTTCGACATGAACTGCTGGCTCACAATGATGGCGACAAAGGTGAGAGCGAAGACGAGGAGCAGTCGTCGGAAGTCGTTCGGATCTTGATTTGGATTCTGGATTTCTGGCAATTATCTTTTCCTAGCTTGATCAAAAAAATGGATGTGCATGTGCTGGCCCTCTGGGAACACAGCCGAGGGCGGCTGTGCCACACGCCCGTTCAGACTAATTGGAACCGTATCGAGTCCGCCGCGGGAAAACGGATTGCAGCGCAAAATGCGCCAAGTACTCAGCAATCCGCCGAAGAAGATTCCGTGGCGTTCGACGGCTTCGACGGCGTACTCGGAACAGGTCGGCGTAAAGCGGCACGAACTGAGCAACAGAGGCGAGACAAATCGTTTGTAGGCGCGGAGCACACGACTAGCGAGGGAGTGAAACAGCATTAGTTATTTGATTCCCTTCGCTTGGGTTTAGGTGCAACAACACTGGCATCCTGAAGCTTGGCGGAGGCGATCACGTTGAAGCCACGCTCAACTTCGGCGCGCAGCTTCTCGTGTTCCGCAGTGAGAGCCGCCTTCTTGGGATTGATAACGATCTCGGCGACGAGATTGCGTTCGGCCAAGGTAGTGTTCAGCGGGCCAAGTTGATGACGGACAAGATCGCGCATGCGCCGCTTGAGGCGGTTGCGATCGACAGCTCCGCCGAGGGCGCGTCCCACGGTGATGCCGACCTGGGCGTGAGAGCTGAGATCGGCGGCAGCGTTTTCCTTAAGAATGTAGAAAAAAGTCATGCTGGTGGAGAAATGCCTGCGCCCCCCTTCATATACGTCCTGGAAGGCGGAATGTTTCAGGAGGCGCGATTCCTTAGGAAACGCAAAAGGCGTCTTTGATCTGGACTGGGATCTGGATTTGGACATCGTCGTCGAGTTGGGCTTCGTTATGGATTGGGCGAAGGCGGTCACAACCACGATCCTGCCTGAGTCCATGATTTTCAACCCAGGTGCATCACTAGATTTTAGATGTTCGAAGAACCCAGAATTCACGAACGGGAACTTACGGAGCAGGTGATCGAAATACCGGGGCTGGAGGCTTCGGAGCGCAACGGCCGGGACATTGATCTGGTGCAAAGCCTTTGTGCTCAACGCGATGACTGCGCCGTAGGTAGTAATTAGTCCCTGAAACCAGCACTGACGGAGACGCGTTTGCGTCCCTTGGCACGACGGCGCGAGAGGACGGCTTGTCCGCTCTTGGTCTTCATCCGCGAACGGAAGCCGTGGGTCTTGGAACGGCGCCGGCGGTTGGGCTGAAAAGTACGTTTAGGCATGAGACTGGTGCTCCCCTACTTGAAAATGATTGCTATAAGCAAACCGTAAGTATACGGGAAT
>JAOAPL010000133.1 GCA_025462925.1 Acidobacteriaceae bacterium | reverse complement strand
TGTGATCCCGGCATTGAGCACGCGTCGAGCTGAGACCGAGTTCGAACTCAAAGACGGGCAGAGCTTCGTGATTGCCGGATTGATGGACAATCGCGTGACCGATGTCGGGACCAAAATCCCGGGCCTGGGAAATCTGCCCATCATCGGAAATCTGTTCAAGAGCAAGAACCTGCTGAAGTCGAAGTCGGAACTGATGGTTCTGGTCACGGTACGGAGAATCTCTCCGTCAGACCAACCGGCGACTCTGCCGAAGAATCCGGAGAAGTTATTGGATCCAGGCAAATTTGATCCAAAGACACCCGCGGGAGGACAAAAATGAAAGCTAATCCTGTGTTTGCAAAGTCGAGCGTGCAACAGCGCAATGAGCGAGGAATGACAATCATCATGGTGGCGCTCTCCATCTTTCTGATAATGGCCATGGCGGCGCTGGCCGTGGATGTGGGGGTCCTCTACACAGCACGAACGAGCGCGCAACATGCTGCGGATGCGGCGGCGCTTGCCGGCGCGTATACATTCTCGCTGGCCAGTGAGCCCCAGCCAGACAGCGCACGAAATGCCGCGATTGCGATGGCGGCCAAGAACTCAGTGATGGGCACTGCGGTAACGATCACCGCGTCCGATGTGCTCGTGGAGCAGGATAAGCAACGGGTGACTGTGACTGTTAACCGCAACATGGGTGGCAATCCCATCAACACGTTTTTTGCGGGAGCTCTGGGAATCTCGGCAATGGGAACACAGGCTAGAGCGGTAGCGGAGGCGGCAAAAAGCGGGAGCGCCTCGAGCTGCGTGAAACCGATATTTGCGGCAAACACGACATTCAGCGCTTTGCCACCGCGCAACCCGGCAGACCCGACACAATCAGCATGCGGCGCAACTCCTAAGCAGGTGATCTTCAATACTGACGGCACCCTCACGGATTGGGTGAAGACCCTCTCGCCGATCGGAAAGTGTCTGGAGACCCGCCCCACAAGGCCACAGGATGCCAAAGCAGATTTGGCCCCCGGACAGTTTTATTCGCTTGATTTCGGTAGCGGCGCAAATACGTATCGATGCACTTGGGGAAGCTGCCTGAACCAATGCCCAAACGTGAACAGCACCGTCATCCAGTGCGGCAAATCTTATCCGCTGGAAACTGGAGACATGGTGGGTCCCACCGGGCAAGGCGTGACTAACTTGATCGGAAATCCTGCAGATCTTTGGAAAGCCCCGGACCAATACTACCCGGGTGGAGACAAGAGCAAGATTGTTGACACCAGCCGGGCACTGGCCGTGCTTCCAGTCTGGGATGACTGCAACAACACAATCACGCCGGGGACCTCGGGCCAAAAAGTGCCAGTACTGGGTTTTCTGAAGGTGTTCGTTGATGGGCAAGGAAAATTTCAGTCCGGCTGCCTGGGGCCGTCAACTGACGGAACCGGCAAAGGCAACGGCAACGGCGGGCAGAGCGATTGGGTGAAGACTCACATAGTCAGCGCAATCACTTGCACTGGCGCGGGTGGGGGCGGAGGCAGCGGAACCCCGAGCACCGGGCCCTTCGGCGTCCCCATAAGGCTGGTTCAAGTACCAAATCAATAAGAGCAACAAGCACGAGCGACATATTTTTATTAGAAGGAATACATGCCTGAGCTCTCAGTACTCGTCCTTACCACTGATGAAGATCAGCGAACGCTGCTGCCGGTCCAGGTTGATGGGACTGCCATTGCGAAGACCGTCAACACCATTTTTGGGTTTCCGGTGGGGACCACCGACCCGGTGGTGCGCCGAATAAAGGAATCGCATGCAGACGTCGTTTTGATCGATATCCCGCCGAAGGATTCCGCCACCGCATTACGCGCGGTCGAATTGCTGCATTTGGTGATGCCGCAAACCACCATCTTTGCGATTGGGGAGATGTCACAGCCGCAGACGATAGTAAATGCGATGCGCGCCGGAGCACGTGAATACCTGGAGCGCCCGACAAGCACCCACAACCTGCTGGAGGCGATGGCAAGACTGACGTCGGCGCAACGCAAGGCGCACGCCAATTCAGAACGCGGAAAAGTATTTACCGTCATCAATGCGAAAGGCGGAAGCGGGGCGACAACCATCGCCATCAATACGGCGCTGGCATTGCAAGCCATTCATGGGAATGTGGCGCTGATCGACGTCGCGCCACTGGGACATGCCGCACTTCACATGAACTTGAAGCCGGCATTCACGGTAATGGACGCGATCCACAATTTGCATCGGCTGGACGGGACGTTGCTGGAAGGGTACATGGGCAAGCATGAGCGAGGGCTGCACCTGCTGGCAGGAGTGACTGAACCGACCACGCAGGAACCCTCGAGCGCGGAATTTGCGCGGCTGTTCGATCTCCTGGTGACGCAGTACGGTCACGTGGTAGTCGATGCGTCCAGCCGGTTGGACGTAGTCACGCGCGTGCTCTGCGATCTCTCCGACCAGATCCTACTGGTAGCGCAAGCCGATGTGACCTCATTGTGGAGCGCGGTAAAAGTGCAGTCTTTTCTGGGTGACCATGACCGCATTCGATTAGTGCTGAACCGCTTCCGCAAGATCCCCGGATTTTCGGAAGCAGACGTGGAGTCCGCAACGCAAGCGAAGCTGCTGTGGAAGGTGCCCAATCAGTACGCGCTGATCGCGCAAGGGATCGATCGAGGAAGTCCGGTCACCGAGCAGAATCATTCGGAGATCGCGCGCTCGTTCGTGGGCCTGGCATCGGCGTTAACGCCCAGAGAAGAGGAAGAAACGACCAAACGAACGATGTGGTCGCTCTTCCGCGGTGCATAAGGAGAATCAATGCTGGACCTGGAAACTTTCGAACGCAACGGCTACCAACAGATCAAATCCGACTTGCACCGCAAGATCCTGGACAAGCTGAACCTGGAGAAACTGGGGCGCACACCGAATGACACCGCCAAGGATGAAGTGTTGACGGTCGTCCGCGAGGCGATCAGCACAGAAAATCTTCCGCTGACATTCGCCGAACGGGAACGCATGGCGCGCGAGATCCTGGATGAGATATTCGGGCTAGGCCCGCTGGAACCGCTGCTGAAGGACCCTACCATCTCGGACATCCTGGTGAACCGCTTCAACCAGATTTACATCGAGCGCATGGGTCGGCTGGAAAAGACCTCGCTGACCTTCAAGGATGATTCGCATTTGCGGCAGATCATCGATCGGATCGTTTCACGCGTGGGGAGGCGTATCGATGAATCATCGCCGATGGTTGACGCGCGTCTGCCCGATGGCTCGCGCGTAAACGCGATCATTCCGCCGTTGGCCATCGATGGGCCGTGCATGTCGATTCGCCGGTTTGGGCGCGATCCGCTGACCGCGCGCGACCTGGTCAGCAACAGGTCAGTGACCGAACCGGTGCTGGAGCTGTTGAAACGCATGGTCAAGTCAAAGCTCAACATCCTGATCTCAGGCGGGACGGGCGCGGGAAAGACGACTTTCCTGAATGTGCTCTCCGGCTATATCCCTGAGACGGAGCGCGTGGTCACGATCGAAGATGCGGCCGAATTGCAACTGAAACAGGAACACGTGGTGCGGCTGGAGACGCGGCCGCCGAACATCGAAGGCAAGGGTGCGGTGAAACAACGCCAGCTTGTGATCAACAGTCTGCGTATGCGGCCCGACCGGATCGTGGTGGGCGAAGTCCGCGGCGAAGAAGCTTTGGATATGTTGCAAGCCATGAATACCGGACACGAAGGGTCCTTGACGACGGTGCACGCAAACACTCCTCGTGACGCTCTCTCCCGCATAGAGACGATGGTATCGATGGCGAATCTGAATATTCCGGACCGCGCAGTGCGGCAACAGATCGCGTCGGCGATACACGCTATCGTGCAAATCGCAAGAATGTCCGACGGCACCCGCAAAGTGGTGAGCGTGGCGGAGATCACCGGTATGGAGGGCGAGATCGTTTCCATGCAGGAGATATTTATTTTCGAACGCCAGGGCATTGCAGAGGATGGATCAGTGAAGGGCCACTTCAAGGCAACCGGGATCCGCCCGAAATTCAGCGAACGCCTGACTGCGGCTGGATATCGGTTATCGCCAAGTCTATTTGATTGCGACGTGAAGGGATAGAGCCGAGAGGTACAGAACAATGCTGTTCGGAATTGTTGTTGGAGTTTTCTTACTCGTGCTAGTGACCGTGTTCTTTGTGGCTGCCGCCGTGGAAGACCGCAGCGCACGAGCGCGATTATTGCGTTCGCGATTGCAATCGGTGGACAACGCGGCCAGCCGCAAGCCCAGCGAAGAACTCGCGTTGTTGAGAGATGAGTTGCTGAGCGAGATCCCGGCGTTAAACCGGATCCTCTCCCGCTCGTCGCGAATCAGCAAGCTGCAGCGGCTTCTCTCGCAAGCGGACACGCGCATGCGCGCGGGAAAATTTCTTCTGGTCTCCGCTTGCATTGCAATGGTGGCGGCCACGTCGATATTTGTGTTCACCCGGGTAACTATGTTCGCTTTTTTGGCGGCGGCATTTGGGGGGACCATTCCTTATTTTTATTTTTCCTGGAGACGGTCGCGACGTTTCCACGCCTTCGAGACCAAGTTTCCAGAAGCCATCGACCTGCTGGCACGCGCCACCCGTGCCGGACATACGTTCGGCACTGCGCTGGAGTTGATTGGCAGTGAATTACCTGAGCCGGTCGCGGGAGAGTTTCGCAAGCTTTATGAAGAACAGAATTTTGGTATGCCGATCAAGGACGCCCTGCTCAATCTTGCAGAACGCATGCCTTTGATCGACGTGAAATTTTTCGCAACAACGATCATGTTGCAGCGGGAGACAGGCGGAAACCTGGCGGAGATACTGGACAAACTTTCCTATGTGATCCGCGAACGATTCAAGATCCTGCGCCAGTTAAGGGTGTACACAGCGCAAGGGCGCCTGACGATGGCGATCCTTATGGCGTTACCACCGGGATTGCTGTGCCTGCTGTACTTTGTCAACCGCCAGTTTCTTTCGCCGTTATTTAACGACCCGATAGGACATATGTTCATTGCAATCGCAATCGTAATGCAAACGATCGGCTTTTTCATTATCCGGAAAATCATTCACATCAAGGTATAGGAACATGGAACTCGGAATCAGTCTCGCTCTTTTCCTCGCACTATTCACGGCAATTTTTTCCTTTGGCGTTGCCACATTCGCCCCGGCATCTGCGATAGGAGCGCGCCTGCGCACTTTGGCCGGCAAGAACACTCAGGTAGAAGACAAGCCGGACATTCAGGAGCGATTGGAGCAAGCGCTCGAACCGATATCGCGGCGGCTGCCGAAATCGCCGACTGAAGTTTCGAAATCGCGCGTGCTGCTGATGCAGGCCGGATACCGCGAACAACGCCACTTGAATATCTACTTTGGGATCCGCGGATTGCTGGCGCTGACAGGCGCTTCATGGGTACTGATGACGGGACTGTGGCTGCGCAGCGCGCTCTTGCTGATCATGGTTCCCGCTTTCGGTTATTTCTTGCCGCGATTCCTGTTGAAAAGAAAAGTCAGTTCGCGCCAAAAGACGATAAAGCTGGCCTTGCCTGATGCTTTGGACCTGACTGTGATCTCAGTGGAGGCCGGCCTGGGTTTGGACCAGGCGATCCTGCGCGTAGGGCAAGACCTGGAACATGTTCATCCCCAGTTGAGCGAAGAGTTTGGGCTGATGAACCTGGAGATGCGCGCAGGCAAGGCCCGCGCTGAAGCACTCCGAAATTTAGCGGGACGCACCGGCGTGGATGACATCCGCGTGCTGGTTGCAGTATTGCTCCAGACGGACCGCTTCGGCACCAGCATTTCACAAGCTCTGCGCGTCCACTCCGACGCGTTGCGAACGGAGAGACGTCAGCGTGCGGAAGAAGCAGCGGCAAAGACGACGATCAAGATGATCCCGGTGCTCGTGTTTTTCGTTTTTCCGGCGATGTTCGCGGTGGCATTGGGTCCGGCACTGATCCATATGTATCGCGTGCTGTTACCGGTAGTTCAGAAGTAAGGGGATTTAGCGGTTGAACAAGGGCCGAGTACATTTCCATGGAACACGTGTTGATAAGGGACCTAGGGCTGGCTGCGATGGTCATAATCGGGCTGCTCCTTTACGGAAGAAGGGGCCGCAGACATGACCGCTAACCCCACTTGGATCCCGGCCGGAATCACCGGGTATTCGTTCAACCTCACGCGACAAACATTCCTGGCCAGTGAATTGAAGATTGCCTCTTCCCACCTATCCCGGCTGCTGGGGCTTATGTTCACTTCGCCAGACGGCTTCGGCAGTGGCAGCGGCCTGTGGATAGTGCCATCACACGGCGTGCACACATTTTTTATGCGCTTCTCCATCGATGTGGTGTACCTCGACAAGGAAGACGTAGTAGTCCATGTTGAAGAGAACGTGAAGCCGTGGCGGATGGCGCCGTTGGTGATGGAAGCGGCTACCGTCCTTGAACTCCCGGGACATACGATCTGGAACACGGGGACAGCGGTTGGAGACCAGATTGAAAACGCGTTCGATAAGAAACATGGGGCAGTTGCATGAGTTCCGGGCCAAGTCTGCTTTTAGATTGGGAGCCCCGATGGCAGGGGTTTAAGTCGTCATTTGCGCCAGCATTGCATCATTCCGACCCAAAGCTTGGGGTTGAATGTGATGGCGCGGCAATCACGCCAACGGGATTCTCCACATCCTTGGCTTTGCACGTTATTGCGCTGATCGCGATCCTGTTGTCACCAAGAGTGACGCGTCCCAATGTTGTGTTGGTTGAGAACTACACGCCGACAGAGATCACGTATTACTCGGGAGCGTATCTGCCGCAGATGAAAGATGCCGCCGGAGTATCGGCGGGCAATTCCGGACGGAAAGGCGGAAGCCAGGGATTTCATCCGTTGCAGGTGATCAGGGTTTCGCGAGCTACAGCGGCCGTGGACAAAAACATTGATGCGCCGAACATCCATCCCGACAACATGTCCGAGTTGGCGAATCTGGTCGCGCTGACGAGTGCAGCGCTGCCTGCGCCTCCAACGGAAGCCATCCGACAGCAGCTTCGTCTGACACGGCAACTGGCAGTGCCGGTGCCGGAGGTGGTGCAACCTGCGGTCGAGAATCCGAAGATGAAGATGTCAGAGATACGCATCCCTTCGATCTCGCCGCAGGTAGTACAGCCGACAATCGAGAATCAACAATTGCAATCGAAGTTGGCGTCGCTACGATTGGCATCCGCGTCGCAGCAAGTGGTGCAACCAGCGCCGGACCAGATCAGACGCGATGCGCTGTCGATCTCCAAACTGATGTTGCCGCAGTCTGACGTAGTTCCGCCCGCCCCGGAGACAACGAAATTGAGGCTTCTGCGCGACTTGCCTACGCAAGAATTGGCGAGTGCTGCGGTACCGCCGCCGCCATCGCTGGAACAAACTTCGCGTGGTGACGCCCAAGCCGCGCAGTTCGCGGATAGCCAGATTTCTGCCGTGCAGCCTGCGCCAGCTGTGGGCCAGCTCTCCAGCAGTCACAATCTGCCATCGCAATTTTCTGAGTTCGAGAGCGTAGGTAAGCCGACAGAGATTGCGGGCGGAGGAGCAGCTGGTGGCAAGCCGGAAGCCACGCCAGCGGGATCGGGCGAAGGAACTGGAGGCGGCGATCAGAAAATACAAGCTGTCGTGATCAGCGCTAATCCAGGAGACGATTTGCGAGCACCCTCAAGAACTGACAAAGGGTCGATTGCGATGTCGCCAAAAGGCGCAGGCGAGAAAGGCCTGGGTGGATCCGGTGGGGGCACGGGCAATGCGAAGGGTCGCGGATCAGGAAGCGGCATAAATGGATCGGGTTCAGGAGCCGCGGCTGCGGGTGTTGGTGCGGGCATAGACCCGAACGCAAAGAAGGGAATATCAAACAAGTCCGGTCCGGGAGGAACGGGTGATGGCGGCACTAACGCTGCAAATCCATCGGGAATCACTATCGCCGGAGGATCAGTGACGCTGCCGGCATTCGGACCGACGAATGTGCCGGTCACATCATCTCCGGGCAAAGTGCTGGGGCCTCGTCATGCACCGTCGATCACAGTCATCGGATCAGCGAGATCGGGCGGAGCACTAAAGCGTTACGGCGAGCTAATGGGCGGAAAGGTCTACACCATCTATATCCAAACGCGTTTGGGGACAGCCGTGTTGGAATTTGCCGAGCAGCCGTCGGGCGCGCAGCACTTCGAGGCCGATCTCACCGCGCCGGAACCAATGGAATCTGAGATTCCCGCCGACGTGCGGAATTCACGCATTGTGGTGGCGTGCGTTATCGGGCCGGATGGAGTCCTGCGAAACCTGCGGGTGCTGGAATCGGCGGCAACAGATATGAGCGCAAAGATACTGGCAGCGCTCCAAGGATGGCGTTTCCGCCCAGTGCTGCGCGGCGATCAAGCCATTGCGGTTGACGCCATCCTCGGATTCGATATCGATACGCGCTAAGGGCAGCCCTGCCCAGATTTACACCAAGTTGACATCCAGAAAGGAATGCTGCGGAAGCAGTGTTTAAGCGGCTTCGGCGGGTTTTTCTCCGGTAACGTTCACCACTTCCTCGACCGGGCCATAGTGATATGGCTCCTGGGTAACGATGGGAATCTGGTCAAAGTTGCTGACCGGCGGCGGCGAAGGCGTCTGCCATTCCAATCCAGTGGCATTAAACGGATTGGGGCCAGCAATCGCACCGTAGCGCAGGGACCACAACAGATAGATCATCGGCAAGAGAAGTCCTACACCGAGGATGGAAGCGCCTGCCGTGGAAAGAACGTGATAGACCTGAAACTCCGGCGGATAGGCGGCATAGCGGCGCGGCATTCCCAGATATCCCATCACGAACTGGGGAAAGAAGGTCAGGTTGAATCCCGCGAAGACCAGCAGCGCGGAGAGTTTTCCCAAAAGCTCGGAATACATTCTTCCGGTCATCTTCGGCCACCAGAAATGCAGGCCGCCGAGATATGCCAAGAGGGTTCCACCGACCATGATGTAGTGGAAATGGGCCACCACGAAATACGTCTCGGTGAGATGAACGTCCAATCCCAGCGCTCCCAGGAATAATCCTGTCAATCCGCCAATGGTGAACAATCCCAGAAAGCCGAGGGCATAGAGCATCGGCGTCTCTAAAATCACTGAGCCCTTGTACATGGTTGCCGACCAATTGAACACTTTGATCGCGGAAGGGATTGCAACCAAATACGTCATGAATGAAAAGATCAAGGTCGAATAGATGGAGATCCCGGTGATGAACATGTGATGCCCCCACACGGTGAATCCATAGAGGGCGATGGCTAAGCTCGAGAAAGCCACAGCCTTGTATCCGAAGAGGCGCTTGCGGCTGAAACACGGGATGATCTCTGAGATCACTGCCATGCCGGGCAGAACCATGATGTAAACGGCGGGATGAGAGTAGAACCAGAACAGATGCTGGAAGAGTAGCGGGTCGCCGCCCAACCGGGGATCGAATATCCCGATGTGCATCGTCCGCTCAAGGATGAGGAGCACGAGCGTGATAGCGAGCACGGGCGTTGCCAGCACCTGGATGATAGAAGTGGCGTAGTGAGTCCAAACGAAAATCGGCATGCGAAACCATCCCATGCCGGGAGCGCGCATTCTGTGCGTCGTGACCAGGAAGTTGAGTCCGGTAAGGATGGAAGAAAAGCCAGCCAGTATCACCCCCATCACCATAGTGGCGACATGAGTGTTGAGGAAGGTAGAGCTCAAGGGAACGTAGAAGGTCCAGCCAGTGTCAACGCCACCGAGGAGCATGGCTGCAATCCCAAAGAGTCCCCCGGCCACGAGGAGATACCAGCTGAACAGATTAATGCGCGGAAAAGCCAGGTCCCTGGCGCCCAGCATCATTGGAATCAGAAAATTTCCAAGCGTGGCAGGTATGGAGGGAACAAGGAAGAAGAAAACCATGATCACGCCATGCAGAGAGAACAGCTTGTTATAGGTGTCAGTCTCAACCATGTCGGCTCCCGGCGTGAGCAATTCCAAGCGCAGCAACAAGGCAAATAGTCCGCCTAAGAAGAAGAAGAAAGTAATGGCTATCAAATAAAGGATGGCAATTCGTTTGTGGTCGCGGGTGAGAAGCCACGATCTCAAACTGTGGTCCACATTCAAATAGTTCTCAGGTTCGATTGCGGGTTGCGCAATGCTAGCGACTGGATTCAGACTGGCAGACACGCTTGGTTAGAGTTGGGGGTGTGCAGCGTCGTTGCCCGATTCATAAGCTGGAGAGCAGTGCTGCTAAGCGTTGCGCTCGGCCTTCAATAACGCCGATTTTCTCTTGTTGCCCCAACGATATCCTTCAGCGCGGCCGTCGCTGTGAATCACGCGATGGCATGGGACTGCGAGCGCAACCGGGTTGCTGGCGCAGGCCCGGGCTACAGCGCGATGCGCGTGCGGCTTTCCGATCTGTCGCGCGATGTCAGCGTAGCTCTGCGTTTCCCCTCGCGGGACATTGCGCAACGCGGTCCACACCAGACGCTGGAATGCGGTAGCTTGAATGTCCAACGGGAAATTGAGCGAGAGTTCACGGCCCTCAATGTATTTGACCAACGTCTTTGAGAGCCCCGCCAGAGCGGAATCGTCGCGCATTATCTCGGCAGCGCTGAATTCATCACGAAAACTCTTTTCCAAAGAATTCGAATTGCTTCCGAACTGAATGCTGCACACGCCTTTTTCAGTGGCCGCGAGCAAGACTTTGCCTAGCGGCGTATCGAAAAGGGTGTAAGAGATTTTCGCGCCCTTACCGTGATTGAGGTACGAACACGGCGTCATCCCGAGCTTCTCAGTAGCATTTTCGTACAGTCGACTGCTGGAGCCATATCCAGCTTGATATATCGCGTCGGTTACGTTGCCGGATCTTTTCAGGTTCGACTTGAAGCTGGCCAGCCGTTGCGTGGATTGGTATTGCTGCGGAGTGATGCCGAGCACCTTCTTGAAAAGCCGTTGTAAATAAAAAGGACTGAAGCCAAGGTGCTTGCTCATAGCGGCGAGGGTCACGCGTTCATCCAAGTGCGCATCGATGAATTTGCATGCGGTGTGAATGATGTCCGTCTGCGGATGCACACCGTTGGGCTGGCATCGCCGACATGCACGGAAACCGGCCTTCTCAGCAGCCGACGGCCGCGCGAAGAAGTCGACATTATCCCGCCTAGGGCGACGACTGGGGCATGTTGGCCGGCAATATATTCCGGTGGATCGTACGGCGTAAACAAATTTGCCGTCTGAATGAGCGTCGCGAGCCAGCACCTGCTGCCATTGTTGGTCCATCTTGGCGATCTCCCTGGCAGTCATAATGCATCTCCTGCGTCCGACGCCTCTATCCGAAGCTTGCGGTTGAATCGCGGCTGTGTAATCGCATTCGGCGCAAACTCAGGCAGATTCAACGTCAATTCTATGAAAATTGCGCGAGTATTACACCCGCAGCTACAATATCCTTAATCTCTAGGAGGTGAAGATAGCCGGATAGCGCCATTAACCACTGTAAGGTAACCGTAATTTATTCGGGATAATTAATACTCCTTTAACATTGGCTGCCTAGAATCCTCCTACCTGCTCTGCACACCATGGCACGCACCTCACTTGAAGACCCGTCGTTATTCATCAACCGTGAAGCCTCGTGGCTGGCGTTCAACCGGCGCGTGCTGGAAGAAGCCGAAGACCCTTCCAACGCCCTACTTGAACGCGTCAAATTCTTAGCGATCACCGCCAGCAATCTGGACGAATTCTTTGAAGTCAATGTTGCGAGCCTCTTGCAACGGATCGAAGACGACAACGTTGAGGCCGGGCCCGATGGCTTGAGTCCGATCGAACAACGCGGCCTTATCGACAGAGAAACGCATGATTTCGTACAGCGGCAATATCGCTGTTGGAACGAACAATTGCTGCCCACCCTCGAAGCGAACGGTATAAGAGTCCGTGATCTGGAGCAACTTGAGCCCGCACAGAAGGCATTTGCCCGCGAGTACTTCGAGCGGGAAGTCGACCCGCTGCTCACTCCGGTGACGGTAGATCCCGCACATCCATTTCCCCGGGTGATCAACAAGGCGCTATGCCTGTCTTTCCTGCTCAAGAAAAAGCGGCGGGCGTCTACCTATTACATGGGTGTGGTCACCGTCCCAAGGACACTTCCCCGCCTGGTCAAATTGCCGCGCACAAATGGAACCGAAGACTATATTTTCCTGGCGGACCTGATCGCGTTCAATGCAGCGAATCTCTATCGCGGCTACGAGGTAGTAGCGACCACCGCGTTCAGGGTCACAAGAAACAGCAACCTCTACGTTGCTGAAGAAGAGTCGCGCAACTTGATTGAATCGGTACGCGCAGAGTTGCACAACCGGCGTAAAGGGGACGCCGTGCGACTGGAGATCGAAGCGGGCGCGAACCAGGAGATCGTCGCGAACTTGCGAACAAATTTTGAACTGGAGCCATGGCAGGTGTTCTCAACCGATGGCCCGGTAAATCTTTCCCGTCTGTTCAATTTTCACGAACTCACGGAAAGATCAGACCTGAAATTCAAGCCGTCTGTTCCCCGGGACCTCGCACTATCGAGTGGGTCGGCTGATCTCTTCGAAGAAATCCGCAAGCGCGACATCCTGTTGCACCATCCATTCGATTCTTTTGAGCCGGTTGTCCGTTTTCTCGAAAGCTCGGTTGACGATCCGCGGGTCGTTTCCATCAAGCAAACACTTTACAGAACCAGCGCCGAATCTCCCATCGCGCAGGCATTGATCGAAGCGGCAGCCAGCACAGAAGTGACGGTAGTCGTCGAGTTGAAGGCACGCTTCGATGAAGCTTCTAACATCCGCTGGGCGCGCAACATGGAAGACGCCGGAGTACAGGTTTTCCATGGATTGGTAGGCTTAAAGACGCACTGCAAGTTGGCATTGCTGGTGCGTCGAGATCCTGATGGTGTGACGCGACGTTACGCCCACCTGGGAACGGGAAATTACAACAGCGTTACTGCCAAGTTCTATACCGACTTGAGCCTGTTGACCGCTGACGAGCAAGTCACTTCGGCAGTCCACGGCGTTTTTAATTTTCTGACTGCATATGCCGAGAGGCCCCACTATGAGCCGCTTCTTGTCGCACCGCTGAAGCTGGCGGAAGAATTATTGAGCTTGATCGCGAGGGAGACAGCTCACGCTAAACAGGGGCTTCCGGCACGAATTGTTGCGAAAATGAACTCTCTCCTTGACAAAAGCATCATCCAAGAACTGTATCGGGCTTCTCAAACAGGCGTCCAAATCGATCTGGTGGTGCGGGGAATGTGTGCTCTTAGGCCGGGAATACGCGGAATCAGCGATAACATCCGCGTACGCAGTATCGTTGGCAGGTTCCTTGAGCATAGCCGGATCTTTTATTTTGCGAACTGCGGGAATGAAGAAATCTATCTGAGCAGCGCAGATTGGATGCCGCGCAATCTTTATGAGCGTGTTGAAGTGGCGTTTCCGGTAAAAAACGAAGCGATCCGCGACCGGATTAAAGCAGAGATCCTTCCGGCCTATCTTGCGGACAATACAAAGGCACGCATTCTCAAGCCTGACGGGACCTACGTCCGGACGGAGAGTTCGCGCAAACGAGGACGAGCGGTGGAAGCATTCAATGCTCAGGACTTCCTGATTTGCGTGGCGGAAGGCAAGAAGACACGGGACGATATACCCCAGGTAGAACCGCGGCGCGGAGTTCGCTCAGCGAGTGGCAAAAAGAGCCGTGTAGCGGTAACAAGAGCATGAGCAGTTGAGGAACCATGATCGTTTATTTTTTGCGCCACGCAAGCGCCGGTCAAAGCCTTGTTAATCCCAACAAGGATGAAAAGCGCCCATTAGATGCCGAGGGTGCCCGTCAATGTGGTTACATCGGCCGAGCTCTCGCTTCCATGCAGGTGCACGTGGATGCGATCGTCTCAAGTCCCTTGAAGCGGGCACTGCAAACCGCTTCCCTTGTGGGAAATGAAATGGGCTATGAAGGAAAGTTCTTCATTGAAAATGGGCTTCGACCTGAAGCCGATTTCTCCGTATTTAAAGATATGCTTCAGAGTTACAGGAAATCTGAAGCCATCATGGTGGTGGGACACAATCCTAGCCTGCAGGAGTTCCTGGCATCGTTCATAAGCTCGTCCGGTTGCAAGACTGGGGTCGAATTGAAAAAGGGCGCCATTGCGCGGGTGGACACAGGCGCCAAGCTGAATCTGCTGCAATGGTGCATGACACCGAAGATGGTAAAGGCTGTCTATGACAGCGCAACGGCCAAGTCGCGGCCAAAGACCTCGCGAAAGTAAGCTACCTCTTTCTCCAAGGCCCACATTTCCAAATCAATGCCTTCCCCTTTGGTAGTCAGCCGCAGACCTACCTTTTCATCCCTGAGGTTTGCGGTGACGGAAGCAACCACAGAGCGACGGCTCTGATTCAAGGCGCGCGCCAATCTCATGAGCACTACTGACCTGACGATGTGTTCTCGCTCCGAAGGGATGGTGTTCTTCATCAGCCTGTCAGTGGGAGATGGCTTCGATCTCCCCTGATAGCGGGCGATGGTGGCAATAGTCTGGCGCTGCTTGATCGAGAACCCGAACATCTCTGAATTGGCAATGATGTAATAGGTGTGCCGGTTACGACCGGCGCGATTCACATAACTGCCCACTTCCTGCAACATGGCCGCTGCTCCAAGCCACTCCTTATATTCTGCAGGAAGATTATGGACTCGGCCAAGAACAGAGAAGAGTTTTAGCGCAAGCATGCGGACCTGTTCGGCATACTTCAAGTCCACTCCATATTTCTTGCACATTGCGAGCAGCGCATCCTGGCGGTCAGATTCGGTCTGCTGATGAGGACGTGTCCGCTCGTCGTAATCGGCGGCAAGTTGCGCGAGCAAGCCATCGCGAAGTCCTAAAGGCGAATAACGAAATCCTCGCAGCCCGCAGCTTTTTAGCACTTCTGCATACACAGCGGCCCCGGCGATAATGATTTCCGCGCGCCGAGGACCAATGCCGGGCATCGCTTCGCGTTCCGTTTTTGAGAGCTGTGCCAGCTTCTTCGCCAACTTCAAAGTGGAAGCGCGGGAGACCATCATGCTGTGCGTTGTAGAATCCGCAGACCGTTTCTGTGCAGCCCCGGCAAGCGCGGCCGCCGTGCCAGAGGTGGCAATCGTCAATTGGACTTTGAATCGCGCGATGCGCTGCGCGATCCGCTCCACTTCTTCCGCAATGAAGACGCGCATGCGCTCCATCTCAGACTTCCTGGGAGGGTCGTGCTTGAGAAATTCCTGCGTAAGCCGCACCGCGCCGAGCGGCAAGCTGACCATCTCCTCAATGTGCCGGCTTCGGGAGAGTGTGAGTTCGCAACTGCCTCCGCCTAGATCGATAAGTAAGACGCGAGGCACGCTGACTCGCGCTTTGGACATGACGCCGAGGTGGATGAGCCGACCCTCCTCCAGCCCGGAGATGATCTCCACACGCCAGCCGGTGGCCGACTTCACCCATTCGATGAATGCCCTGGAATTTCTGGCGTCACGCATGGCGCTGGTCGCAACCACGCGGATTTTGTCCGTCGCCTGGCTTTGCACCGCGCGATGAAAACGCTTCAGGACTTTAATGGTGTGGGCGATGGCCTTCGGATCAAGAGTGCCGGTTTGAAAGACGCCTTCGCCAAGGCGGGTGACTTCGCGGTCCTGATGGATCACCCGGAACGAGCCGTGCGTTAGCCTTGCAATGCTGAGGCGAACTGAGTTCGATCCGATATCGACCGCGGCAAAGACAGGCATAGAAAAAACGATGTCAGTGAGGGTTACGACGTTTTCTTGTTACGATGCCCGAATTGCACGCTTTCAGGAGATTTCTTGGGAGGATCCGCTTGGAACATCTCGTTCGTAACATCAATCGACGTTCGCACCGCGGCCACTTGTTTAGCTCCGCTTAAATTCTTCAGCAGAGACACCAATGAAGAGTTCTGATAATTATTCAGCACTTCCTCGGCAGTTTCAGTCAAAGTCGCTAAATCCCGCCATTGCCCGATTGCATCCTGAATCCGCTTGGCCTGTAAGATCAGTCTTTTATTCCCGTTTTGGCTGCCCATCTCAGCGGTGTACCGCACCCGCTTGAGGTCCAATCGAAGATCATGCAGCACATCGGGCGAAAAATTGCGCTTGGTGCTTAATTCGTATTTCACGGCGGCATGAGACCACTGGTCCATAGCGAGCCTGTTGAAGTCCACCTCGCCCTGGCTATTGTCCGAATGAGATTCAGCGACTTTCTTTGCCAGCCGCGCAACTTTGGCGAGAGACTCAGAAAATTCTTTGAGTGAATCTTCCAGCTTCGCTGCGCGTCGCTTTCTCTTTCGCTCGAGTGCCTGTTGAAGTTGCTTCTTCTGGTCGAAACCGCGATCGATAGTAAGAGAAGAAAGGGCCTCGAGTTGGACATCGATGTCCCGCAGTTTGCCGGCAGACTTTCTTATCCGCTTCAGATCAGCGAGCAACCTCTGGTCCTTTGAGGTCAAAACTGCCGCAGCCGGCACAATCGCAGATTCAATCCGCCGGAGTGTTGTTCGAAACTGATGAACCTTTTCCGGCGCAGGGTCGCGCCGCATGTCCTTGGAGATTCGAATAACTTTTGAAAAGAGAAGTTTGGTCCTTCGCTGGGTCGTATCCATTGGCAACTTGTTTCGGGATACAAACCATACGCCAAGGTGCGCCAAAATGCAACGCTGTCCAGAGTACTTCTAATCGGCCGAGAAAGATTTAAAGTGGTCGCCGCCATGGCGAACGTCAGCGCCGCGGACCCAGAAGATCACATCTTCGGCGATATTCGTGGCGTGATCGGCAACGCGCTCCAGATTTCGCGATATCAACAGCACATCCAATGCCTGCCGCGTGATCTCCGGAGATTCGTGCATGCGCTCGACAAGCGCGATGTAAACCTCGTCATCCATGCGATCGACGATGTCATCCATCTTCAGGACGGCTTCGGCGAGGTCAGGGTTTCCGGCGATGAAAGCTTCGAGGGCGCGACGCACCATGCCAGCCACCGTCGCCGCCATGCGTGGAATGTCGATGGGCAGCTCGGCCTGAGGCAGTCCGATCAATTCGATCGCGCGTTCAGCGATGTTGACGGCCTGGTCGCCTACGCGTTCGAGGTCGGCGTTGATCTTCATGCAAGCAGTGATGAAGCGGAGATCGACCGCCATCGGCTGTTGCATGGCGAGCAGGTCGAGTGCGAGTTCGTCGATCTCGCGCTCGGCCCGATTGATGGCCGATTCCGTTTCGAACACGGCATTGCAAAGCTTAACGTCGCGACGCCGGTAACCTTCCACCGCGCGGTCGACTGCCTGTTCCGCAAGGCCGCCCATCACGAGCAGCTTCTGCTTCAATTCGTCCATTCCCAATTGAAATCGAGTGCGTGTCATCCGAACCTGCCTGTAATGTAATCCTCCGTGCGTTTATCACCAGGAGTAGTAAAGATCTTTGCGGTCTTGTCCAACTCGATCAATTCACCCATAAGAAAGAAGGCGGTGAAATCGGCGACGCGCGCCGCCTGCTGCATGTTGTGGGTCACAATGACTACAGTGTAATTCTGTTTTAAAGAGAATATGAGTTCTTCGATCTTGCTGGTGGAAATAGGATCCAGCGCTGAGGCCGGTTCGTCCATCAATAAGACTTCGGGTTCCACTGCCAATGCTCGCGCGATACACAGACGTTGCTGCTGGCCTCCGGAGAGACTCGCTCCGGATTTTTTCTTCAGGTGGTCTTTGACTTCATCCCACAGAGCAGCGGATTTCAAGCAACGTTCGACAACTGCTTCAACTTCGCGCCCGTTGCTCACGCCGTTGAGCCGCAAACCCGCAGCGACATTGTCATAGATAGACATCGTAGGAAATGGGTTCGGCTTTTGAAAGACCATGCCCACGCGACGCCTGATCTGTACGGCAGAAGTTCCGTTTCCATAGATGTCGGTATCGCCGATCTGCACTTTGCCTTCTGCACGCGCATCGGGAATGGTCTCATGCATGCGGTTCAAACAGCGCACGAAGGTGGATTTCCCGCAACCTGAAGGGCCAATAATCGCAGTGGCTTTGCCTGACTGGACATCCATGCTGATGCCATGCAGCGCTTCAGTCTTGCCGAACCATGCTTTCAGGTTCTCAACTTTTATTCCTACTGCCATCTATCTCTCCAAACAGCGCGCGCCGGGCTTCGCTCGCTTAATGACTTCCCTTGAGAACGCCCCGGCTGGCAACAACTCGTACCGCGGTCACAGCGGAAACGATCAATATCACAAGAACCAACGCGCCTGCCCAGGCAATCCGGTGCCATTCATCATAAGGCGAGTTGGCATACGTGAATATTTGCAGTGGAAGGGCCGCCGTGGGCTGGTTAGGGTTCATGTTCCAAAATGAATTTCCAAAGGCGGTGAACAGGAGCGGTGCTGTCTCCCCGGCGACGCGAGCAAACGCCAACATTATTCCCGTGATGATCCCGGCGCTAGCAGTACGCAGGGAGATGGATATCGTGGTGCGCCACTTGGGAATCCCCAGACCAAGCGCGGCTTCGCGCAACGCTGCTGGAACCATCAGTAACATTTCTTCGGTAGCGCGGGCGATGGTCGGGACCATCATGATACCTAAAGCAAAGCCGCCAGCCAGCGCGGAAAAATGTTTCTGCCGAATCACGATCAATGCATAGACTGCGATTCCCATCACTATGGAAGGGATCCCGTTCAGAACGTCAGCGGTGAATCGCACGACGTCGCCCAAACGTCCCCGTCCATACTCAGCCAGATAGACTCCGGAGCCAATACCCAGCGGAACCCCTATCAAGCTGCCAATTCCAAGAATTACTCCGGAACCAACAATGGCATTGGCCATACCGCCGCCCTGTTCACCCACGGGTTTAGGGATCTGGGTAAAGAAAGTCCAATCCAGAGCCCCGATCCCGCGATAAACCAAGTAGCCGAAGATCGCGAGCAGCGGAATCAACACCAGCACCGCCGCCAGCCAGGATAAGCCAGTAGCGAGATGATCCACCAGAAACCTGCGGGTGTGGGATTGATTCTTCATCAGACTAAGTCGCTCTTACCGTATTACCCCGAGTGATGCTCCATATCAAGCCCTGAGCAAGAATGTTAACAACAATGGTGACCAAGAAGAGCGCCAGGCCGATCTCAACCAGCGCGCTCAAATAAAGATTGTCGGTGGCCTCGCTGAATTCATTTGCGATGACGCTGGCCATGGTGTAGCCGGGCGCAAAGAGCGACTTCGCAATCTCGGGACGGTTACCAATCAGCATGGTCACGGCCATGGTCTCGCCCAATGCGCGGCCCAAAGCCAGCACGATGCCGCCCATGATGCCGATGCGCGCGTTACGCAAAACGCCTATCCGCAGCATCTCCCATCGAGTGGCCCCCAATGCCAGCACAGCTTCGCGCTGCTGTTGCGGCACCGCTAGCATCACTTCGCGGGTGATCGAAGAGATGAAGGGGACCACCATGATCGCGAGAATCACGCTTGCCGGCAGCATGCCAATCCCATACATGGGACCGCTGAAGAATCCCGTCCAGCCCAAGTGTGCCGCAAGAAACGGCTGAACGTAATTGCGCATGATCGGCACCAGGACGAAGATGCCCCATAGTCCGTAGATCACGCTGGGAATAGCGGCCAGAAGTTCTACCAAATAGGAAAACGGAGTTCGAAGTGGCCGCGGACACATCTCATTCATGAATATCGCCACGCCAATTCCCAGCGGCGCCGCCATCAATAGCGCCAAAAGAGACGAGACCAGCGTCCCATATATAAAAGGAAGCGCGCCGAAATCTCCCGCGACCGGGTCCCAATTGCTGGAGGTGAAGAATTTCCACCCGAACTGGTGAATCGATAACTCCGACTGCCAATAGAGCTGCGTCAGAATCAGAAAAACTATGGCCAGAACCGAGAGAGCGGCCAATAACATGGCTCCGCCGAAGAGCCTGTCGGCCCAATGTCCCGTTCCTGAACCGATCAGGGAGCTGTGCTTCTCAACCAGTTCGGGGCCTGAGGAACTCTGGTTTTGGGCATCAGGAACGAACGATTTGATTCGTACCGGTTGGATTGGCGAACTCATTGGTCTAAGCGAAAAGCCTAACAGGAGTGTGTTAAAGGAGTGTTAAAAGCCTGAGTATATGAAACGGGTTTTTCTGTGATGCCTAAAAGAAAAACGGCACCGATCCTTTGGGGATCGGTGCCAGGCGTGTTTCGGAGTACAACCTCGTTAGAACTTGTAGATCAGGTCAAGCTGGAGCCGATTCAAGAAAGGATCCTGCATGCCTGCTGGTAGTCCAGGAGCTTTCGCCGCATTTTGGAGGTTCGCGTTCAGAGTGCGACCATACCAATACGTGAATGCCACCTGCGTGTTCCTTTGAACCATCCAGTTCCAGTAGAAGCGATGCTGCACAACGTTAGTAGCTGCGCGCATATCGCTTTCGTTGAATTGGGAGATCACTGAATCCTGTGCAACTCGCGCAAAGCTATAGCCGAACTGCAAGTCATTACGGTCCCTGAGCTGACCGATGCTGCCTTCCAGCCAATAAGCCTTGTCCTGATTAGTTCCAGTGATCGCCGACGGCACGGCGCGGAGGTTCTGTTCATATTCCAACAAAACACGTACGGGGAATTTTACCCAGTTGGTCTTGATGGTGTTGTCCACGATGTAATCGGTGTACAAGAAGCCGGAAGCGAATCCGCGTGTCTGTCCGGTTCCTGTGCCCAACACCACGCTTGCGTTAGTGAAGGCGTTGGCGTTAATCGTTCGGATTGGTTGATTGACCGGTGTAGGCAGCGGGCTGCCTGCCGCTGGGGTGATTGGCTGCGGCAATGTGACCGGAGAGGCAGCTTGTGC